>CAZSRN010000148.1:0-5960 GCA_964609115.1 uncultured Veillonellaceae bacterium
GAATTTTGGGCTGTGTTGATTGTTGCGGTATTTATCATGTTTTTTCAATTGGGGAGCTACCCGCTGCTGGATCCGGATGAGCCGGTTTATGCCCAAACGGCCAGGGAGATGGCGGCTTCGGGAGACTTATTGTCGCCGCGAATCTACGGAGAATATTGGTATGACAAACCCCCCATGTACTATTGGCTGGTTGCTGCCGCATCGACGCTTTTTGGCGCGGGGGAGTTCGCTTCGCGTTTTCCTTCGGCGTTATTGGCAGTGGCGGGTTCTGTTTATCTCTATTTATCCGTATCCCGTTTATTGTCCATTCGGGCCGGCGTCTTGAGCGCATTGGTTTTGACGACGAGTCTGGAATATTTTTATCTGGGCAAGGCGGCAGTTACCGATATGACCCTGACATTCTGCATAATGGCTTCCTTACTGTCCTTTATTGAAAGACGGTATATGTTGTTTTATCTTTTTGCGGCGCTTGCAGTTGTCGTTAAAGGCCCCATTGGATTGTTTTTTACCGGCGCGATCGCATTTTTGTATCTGCTGCTCACCCAACGATGGAAAGAGCTTGCCCGGATGTCGATTTTACCGGGAATTATTGTATTTACCGCAGTTTCTGCGCCCTGGTATCTATTGATGGCCCATTTTCACGGCGCGGTTTTTATTGACACTTTTTTCGGTTTTCATAATGTTACCCGGTTTACTTCACCGGAGCATGCTTCCGGCGCAGTGTGGTATTACTTTATTCCGGTGCTGCTGGTCGGCTTTTTTCCCTGGACGGCCATTCTGTTTCAGTCGGTTTGGACAGCGCTGACAAGCAACAGAAAAGAGCGTCCGATATTATTCTTCTTTATGATTTGGGCCGTGGTTGTTTTCGTCTTTTTTTCCATTTCGGCAACAAAATTGGTATCGTATATTCTTCCGATGTTTCCGGCACTGGCGGTTATTGTCGGATGGTATCTGGACCAGGCGCTGGAATATGGCAGAGAAAAACCCCGGATCACTTGGATCATCGTATTGACGATCCTGAGCGCCGGGATGATATGGGGACTGTTTAAGGCTTTGGACACGATGCCTTACCTGGAAGCGGGAGTATTGGGGTGCTCGGCGGTGGTGCTGGTACTGGCAACCGCTTCGTCGCTTTTGATCTGGCGGCGAAAGATCGGGTCCGCGGTCGGCGTTCAAGTTGTTTCCATGATGCTGTTTATTGTAGTGGTAACCTCATTGCTGATGCCGGCGCTTTCGCCCACTTTTTCCTCCCGGGAACTGGCTGCCGAGTTTCGTAAACAGTATGACGGATTTTCCACAATGCACGTTCAAAAGTTTCTTCAGCCCGGAGTTGCATTTTACGCGGAGATTTTTGGCCCGGAATTCAAGACGGAAAAAAACCTCAGTGAATTGCTGGCCCGAGGTGAGACGGGATATGTTCTGGTTCAGCGAAAAATGGTTGAAAAACTGCCGCCGACAGACCGGCAAAAGCTGGTCGAAATCGCGGCAGTAGAAGACAAAATCATATTCAGGATCAGGCAATGAAACCGGGCGGTTAGGACAGCAGTGTTTCCTCCGGCTCATCAATGGAAGGCGTCGGATAGAAAAACTGGATGAATTCAGGTTTGAAAGTCTCACGGGACAAGGCGACCAATAAAGAATCCGTGACCGCCGACTCGAAATTCACAAGGTCCTTCAAATCGATTTGAGCGTCTTCGATAATTGCGATTAGATAAGGCCGGGCTTCCGGTGCATCTTCAGGGACTTCCGCCCGGTCCAAAGGCAGACCGGGGATAATGCGGACTGTGGCGATATATTCGCCCGCCGCGCCGCTGATTACACCGCGATAGATGTTAAACCACAGTGTTTTTGCCACTTTAAGCGTAAATTTTTCAGATTCCGGTTCAAACATATTATGCCCTCTTTCTTACGAAATTTCCTCCGATATTATACCATGATTGCGGCGGGAAATCATTTCTGACTAATCGTGGGAACGGACAGGGCGTGTACATTGTAAAGAGATAAAAGTGCCAAAATATGTGCTGAAGATACGTCAAAATAGCAGGAAAAAGTGGATTAACGTGGAATAGAATACTATTGTTAAGTTGAGTTGCTGAAGGAGGGAATGAGAGTTATTGGTATCCGTTCAGAGAAAATAATTTAAAAATCAGGAGGGTTCATATGAAAAAATCATTCGCACTACTCGTTGTATGTATGTTGGTGATTGGCCTTTTGGCTGGTTGCGGCGGCGGAGATAAGAAAGCTGCGGCTCCGGCTGCGGACAAAAAAGTGTTTGTCAATGTTGCCACCGGCGGAACAGCCGGCGTATATTATCCATTGGGCGGCGCAATAGCCGAAATCCTCAACAAGAACATTCCCGGTATGAATGCGAGCGCACAGAGTACCGGAGCTTCCGTAGCCAACGTCAATCTGCTTAAAGACGGCAAAGTCGAATTGGCGCTCATTCAAAACGATATTGCCTATTATGCAGCCAATGGAACTGAAATGTTCAAAGATAAAAAGGTTGCCGGGCTCAAAGGGGTTTCTACCCTATATAATGAAACAATTCAAATTGTTACCTTGGCTGCCAACAACATCAAGACGGTTGCCGACCTCAAGGGAAAACGCATTGCAGTCGGCGCTCTTGGTAGCGGTACCGAAGCCAACGCTCGTCAGATTCTCGAAATTTTTGGCCTGACTTATGCGGATGTCAAACCCCAGTACCTGTCTTTCGGTGAAGCTGCGAACGGCCTTAAAGACGGCAACATCGACGCGGCCTTCGTAACAGCCGGAGCACCAACTGCCGCAATTCAGGATATTGCTGCACAGAACAAAGTGGCCTTGGTTGGAGTTCCCGCCGACAAAGCAGAAGCACTGATCAAAAAATACCCATTCTATGCAAAAGAGACTGTTAAATCCAAAACCTATCCAGGCATGGAAGCCGATGTTCAGACTGTTGCCGTTAAAGCAATGCTCGTGACCATTGATAAGGTGGACACGGACCTGGTTTACAAAATGACCAAGGCAATTTATTCCAACTTGGATCGCATCAAGGCTGCCCATGCTCAAGGAGCCAATGTCAAGAAAGAAACTTCGATGGAAGGCATGCCGATTGCGGTTCATGCCGGCGCTGACAAGTTCTTTAAAGAAAAATAGACCTATAGCTCAAAGCAGGACTGGTTATGAAATGAGCCGGGGGCCCTCGCGGTCCCCGGCATTTTGTGGGTGAATGACTGTTGACCGGAATTAAGTGGGTGGCCGTTTCTCTGATTCTTGCCGTAATACTGATGCTTTCGGGGTGCCACAAGTCGGCGGCGCTGATTTTGGAATCTCCGGGGCATGCAGATCGAGTAATTGAACTGGGAAAAAACAACACCTTTTCCCTGCACTATACCCACTCGGTGGAAAAAACTCCAGTGGTGGAAACCTTTACAATCCTGGAAAATGGTACGCTACTGTTGACGTCCACACGGTATCGTTCCTATGGGGTCGGGTTGCCGTCATTGCCTGAAGAGGGCAGGTTGACCATTGCGGATGGCTGGTTCCTGCTCGAAGGACTTCATCGCGAGTACCGCGATATCAGGGTTCGTGTCGGACCGGAAGCGGAGCTTTTAGTGGAATATGACCAGAAATCCTTTCCGCTGTATCAATGGTATCCTCCAGGTTCGTTGGTGATTATACGGAAGGGTTTTTTGAAATGATGTTGAAATAATAAATGTAAAATTATATGCAATATGTCGTATGCAAAATACAAATCCCGTATTTAAGTAATAGGAGGAAATAAAGTGGCGCAAGACTTCGACGACAAAACTCTTGACGATCAGGAGATTCTTAGAAGGGCTCAACTAGAGGCCGACGCCGTTCTTCGCAAGTACGATTCCGAGTCCAATACCCGGAACTTAACCGGGTTTATGGCCAAATTTGTCAGTGCCCTGGCAATTTCTTTTTCGGTTTTCCAACTTTATACTTCCATTTTCGGCGTAATGGATGCACATTTGCAACGCTCAATTCATCTTGGCTTTGGTATGGCACTTATTTTTTTGATGTATCCGACGCGAGCCTCCTGGTCCCGGAATAGTGTTCATCCGGTGGATGTTCTTTTGTCAATTGTCGGCGCCGCACTGCCACTATACATTGTGGTTTTTTACAGCGATTTGGTTTTGCGCGCCGGTCAAATTACCCAAACAGATATGGTCGTCGGGACGCTGGGAATATTGATGGTTATTGAAGCTGCCCGCCGCGTCGTCGGGTTGCCGATCGTCATTGTTTCCCTTCTGTTCATGGTATATGGTTTTGCCGGGCCTTATATGCCGGATATTCTGGCCCACCGGGGTCTTGACGTCGGTGACATGGTTTCACACCTGTACTTTACCACGGAAGGAATTTTTGGTATTCCGCTGGGGGTATCTTCGACTTTTATTTTCTTGTTTATTTTGTTTGGCGCTTATTTGGAATCTACCGGACTGGGTAAATTCTTCATCGACATCGCTAATGCCGTGGCAGGTTGGGCCAGCGGCGGTCCGGCTAAAGTGGCGGTTTTGTCGAGTGGTCTGATGGGAACAGTTTCAGGCAGTTCTGTTGCCAATGTTGTCGGGACTGGCAGTTTTACGATTCCAATGATGAAAAAAATGGGTTACTCGAAAGAATTTGCCGGCGCAGTTGAAGCTGCTGCATCGACAGGCGGACAACTCATGCCGCCAATTATGGGCGCAGCAGCGTTTCTGATGGCCGAATTCATTGGCGTACCTTATATTGACGTTGTGAAAGCTGCGGCGATTCCGGCCGTTCTTTATTACGCGGGCGTTTGGATTGGTGTCCATCTTGAATCAAAGAAAAACGGATTGAAGGGCATTCCCCGTAATGAACTGCCTAAATTTACCGAGCTATTTGTCGAACGTGGTCATCTGGCCCTGCCTTTGGCTGGAATCATTTATCTTTTGGTGGCAGGTTATTCCCCGACCCGGGCGGCGCTTGCAGCTATTGTTCTGGCCATTTTCGCGTCCTTCCTGCGCAAATCCACCCGGATGAAACCGGGGCAGATCATTGAGGGCCTTGAAAAGGGCGCCAAAGGGGTTTTGGGAGTCATGATCGCCTGCGCTTCCGCCGGTATCATTATCGGTGTAGTCACCAAAACAGGCGTGGGGCTAAAACTGGCAGGAGCGCTGATTGATCTGGCGGGTGGACAACTTTTGCCGGCAATGTTTTTTACCATGATTACTTCGCTGATCTTGGGCATGGGCGTGCCGACAACCGCCAACTATGTCATTACGTCAACAATTGCAGCTCCGGCCCTGATTCAGATGGGCGTTCCTGTCATGGCGGCGCACTTGTTTGTTTTCTACTTCGGCATCATCGCGGATGTCACTCCACCGGTTGCGCTGGCGGCTTACGCTGGGGCGGGAATTTCCGGCGGCAACCCCATGAAAACAGGTGTTGTTGCATCCAAACTTGCTGTAGCTGCTTTTGTTATTCCTTATATCTTCGTGTTATCTCCTTCCCTGCTTATGATCAATACAACACCGACCGATTTGATCTGGTCCATGGCGACTTCCATTATTGGGATGGTTGGCTTGGGCGCAGCCATGATTGGTTATTTCCTTGCAGATGCCAACCCGTTGATCCGCATAGGATTTTTCGTTGGCGGTATTCTTTTGATTGATCCAGGGCTACTTACGGATGTGATCGGATTTGCCATGCTCGGAGGAGCCGTGGCTTTCCAATGGATGAAACGAAAACGGCAGGATGCGCAAAGGGTAAAATAGCTTTGTGTACTTACTGAGAGTTGAGAAAATTGAGGCGGTAAGTAAGTACGCCTATGAGTTTTCACCGGCATCTGAAGGACTTGGCTGATGCCGGGTCCTTCTTGCTTTATGATTAGGGAAATCAAATAACAAATGATTTGAGGAGGGGATATCTTGGCACTATCAATCAACAAGAAATACTGTAAAGGCTGCGGCATCTGCGTGGCATTCTGCCCGAAA
>CAZSRN010000149.1:0-5658 GCA_964609115.1 uncultured Veillonellaceae bacterium
GGTAAAGCCTGATTATGTGGTGACGGGTCTAGGAGCTTTATTTGAGTCGTTGAAAAAGGCAGACAGAGATAATTCACAACGCTCCTAAGCAAGGCAAGAGCAATCGTGGATGGAAATGGTATATTTAAACAAAACTGCAACAACAAAAGAGATGCGAAAAACTAAAGAAGTTTTTCGCATCTCTTACTACTTATTGGAATAACCAGGTAGTGCAACTATACAAAATGAAATTGCAGATTATAGTAAAAACTTAGGCAACCAAGTGGCAAGCTCTGGGAACACAGCTAATATAATCATGCATAGTACCATTAGTAAACCGAAGGGTAAAACCCCTTTCAAAATTTCGGTCATGCGTGTTCCCGGCGTGATGCCCTGAATAACGAACAGGTTCATGCCAACCGGTGGTGTGATCAAAGCTAGTTCCATGTTAATGACCATAATGACCGCAAACCAGATCGGATCGAAACCGAGTTTCATAATCAGCGGATAGAGGATCGGAACCGTAATCAAGATGATCGAAACTGTTTCCAAAATACAACCGAGGAACAGCAATAGAATATTAATGGCGATGAATACGACCCAACGATTGACTTGCATGTCGGTGACTAATTCCGTTAATTGTTGTGGAATTTGCAATACCGTCAAAATAAAACCGTACAGCATCGCGCCGACAATGATGGCCAGAACGAACGCATTGGATTTGGCGGTATCCACAAGAATTTCCGGCAGGTCTCTTAATGTCAGGGTTTTGTAAATGAAGAAAGTTATGAACAGACTGTAGACGGTACCCACGGCTGCCGCTTCCGTCGGCGTAAAAATGCCGATGTAGATGCCGCCGATAATCATTACAGGTAGAAACAATCCCCAAGAAGAGTGCTTCAACATTTTGAACCGTTCATCCCAGGAAGCGGGAGGTTGAGCAGGAACACGATGGGCGCAAAATATTACCACATATAAAATAAAAAATGCCGTCAGTATGATTCCAGGAATAATTCCGGCGATAAACAGGCCGCCGACCGATTCTCCGGTAATGGCGCCGTACAAAATCATCGGGATACTCGGCGGAATCAAAATTCCCAGCGTGCCGCCGCCAGCCACCAAGCCAAGCACCAATTCCTTGGGATAGCCACGGGAAACCATTTCTGGGATAGCGACCATGCCGATGGTAACCGCAGTTGCCACGCTGGAGCCGGAAATGGCTGCGAAAGCGGCGCAGGCCATGATGGTGGCGACACCAAGACCGGCCGGCAGGTGACGCAGCCAAGTGCTAGCGACATCATACAAATCATTGCCGACTTTGCCAGTGAGCAGAATTTGACTGAGCAGAATGTAGAGGGGAATGGACGAAAGAACGAAGTCATCCAAAGATTTATAAGCGATGATTGGAACTTGGGCCAGCGAGTCAGGGCCCATTACCGCAAAAAATCCGGCGATACCCGTAATGCCCAGGCTGAAGGCAACGGGAAGGCCGATCAACAAGAGGAAAATCAGTCCACCGAGAAAAGCTGCTATCATCAATGCCCCTCCTTCTCCGCCGCAGGGGCGTTGTCATCGATTAAATTAGCGACAAATTGGAGTGACAGAAAGAAAAAGCCGACCGGAAGCGCTAATTGGGGAAGGTAGAGAGGGATACGCAGGGTACTCGTCGACAACAGCCCCAATTCAAACGAATTCATGACCATTTCCCAACTGGTGCTGAGAAAGACGAGACTGTAAATAAGACCTACGATAGAGCAGACCATCTTCAAAAACTTGTTGACTTGAGGCGAAAGTTTGCTGGTCACCAAATCGACATTAATGTGTTTTCCGGAGGCTAGCGCTGGGGCAAAGCCCAGAAAGGCACTGGCAAGCACTAAATATACAGATGTTTCGTTTACCCATTCGGTCGGAGCATTAAAGAGGGCGCGAAGAACAACTTCATAGGCAACGATGATGGCGGTCGCGAGGATACACATCCCCGCGACCATCCCGCTTACGCGGCTGGCCAAGGCGGCCAGCCCCACAATGATCTTTTTAATGGGAACCACCACCTATTTCAGATTTTTGCAGAATTCAACCATTTGTTTACCGACCTCGCCGGTCCGTTTTACAAACAGAGCCTGCACCGATTCGGTGGCCTTCTGCCAGACGGCGAGTTCGCCCGCCGGAACGACGTAGACCTGCATGCCCTTATCTTTAAGATTTTTTAGCGCCTTGTCCTCTTCATTCTTCACTTCGGCGCGGATCGCAGTCTGCACTTCTTTGGCCGCGTCTTCGATGATCTTCTTCTGTTCGGCGGAGAGTTTATTCCAGGCTTTCAGGTTGACGGAGGTTACAAATTCGGGGAAGGCATGGTTGGTCATGGTCAGATATTTGGTGACTTCATACATCTTACGGTCAAACATGGCGGTAGTGCCGGAAGTCTGGCCGTCGATCGTGCCGCGCTGCAGCGCCATGTAAACTTCACCGGCGCCCATGGAAACAGGAGCTGCGCCAAGGGCTTTAATAGTTTCGGAAGGCAGCTCACCGTAGCCGCGCAGTTTCAAGCCCCTAAAGTCTTCCGGCTTGGTCAGGGGCAGCTTGTTGTTGCCAAACTGGACGAAGCCGTAGTCGACCCAGATCAGAGGCTTGATTCCTTTTTTCTGCATTTCTGCGGCGAGAATTTCACCGACTTTGCCGTCGAGAGATTTGGCGACCTTTTCATAACTGGGGAATAGGAAAGGGACATCGAAGATTTCCATGACCGGAATGGCGGATGCCCACATCGCGGTGGAATTCATGCCCAGCTCAATGCCTCCCGCCATCAGGGCGTCATTCATACTTTTGTCATTGTAAAGCTGGCCGGAGGGAAAGATTTGCACGGTAATGGCGCCTTTGGATTTTTCACTGACCTTTTTTGCGAAACTTTCCATGCCGCGAGCCATATGGTTGGTGATGGGCAGATTATGAGCCAATTTAAGCGTGACCTTATCCGAAGCTTTTCCCGGTGATTGTCCGGCAGGCTTGGATCCGCCGCCGCAACCGACCGCAACGACAGAAAATATTACAAGAGCGAGCATGGCGATTAGCTGACAGATTGAATGACTTTTTTTCATGTAATAACCCTCCTATCCTTTTTTACAGTATTTTCTTTCAAGCGCCGCGTATTCAGGTAAGCCAACCAAGGAATTAAATTCTTGAAAACTATGCATTTTTTCCATGACTCCCGCTGTCGTTCCTGTTTTCTTTAGCTCGGAAAAAACATTTTCCAGCGCTTGAAAAACTGTATACAATGCAGTGCAAGGCCAAAAAACAATTCGGAATCCAAGTTCTTGCAGCTGAGCGGATGTCATCAGTGGAGTTTTGCCGCCTTCTACCATGTTGGCAAGCAAAATTTTATCAGGGAATGCTTGTCCTATAGCCTTCAATTCTTCTTTATCCTGTGGCGCTTCGATAAAAAGAGCATCTGCACCCGCTTCAAAATATGCGCGGCCTCTTTTGATCGCTTCGGTTAAATCATAAACGGCGCGTGAATCTGTGCGGGCAATAATAACGGTATCCGGGTTGGCGCGGGCATCAACCGCAGCCCGAATTTTGGCGGCATGTTCTTCGGTCGAAATTACCTCTTTTCCTTGCATGTGACCACAACGTTTGGGCCAGACTTGATCTTCAAACAAGATGGCGGCCGCGCCGGCTCGCTCATATTCCAAGACTGTTCGACGAACACTCAATGCATTACCGTAGCCTGTATCGCCATCAGCTGCAACCGGCAAGTCGACGGCGTCACAAATTGATTTTAGCGATTGCGTCATTTCTGTCATTGTAAGATACCCGACATCAGGTTGACCTAAGCGAGAGGCCGCAATGCTATACCCGCCCATCACCAGACACTTAAAGCCGACGCTTGCAGCAATTTTTGCCGTTAAAGCATCATAAATACCAGGAAGAGTTAAAATTTCCGGACCTGCTAATAACTGACGCAGTACGGAAGCCTGAGGATTATGAATTCGAATCACGCTCCCTTGATAATTTCCGTTTCGACAAGGTGGCCCATTTCAACGGTGGAACAGCGGGTCATGCCGTCTTGCAGCATGTCGGCAGTACGATTGCCTGCCGACAAAACTTTTTCTACAGCAGATTCAATCAATTGCGCAGCCGCTTCATTCTCGAGTGAATGCCTGAACATCATGGCGACAGACAGGATTGTTCCCAACGGATTGGCAATGCCTTTGCCGGCGATGTCCGGCGCCGAGCCATGGATGGGTTCGTAGAGCCCTGTTCCCGTGCCGAGACTGGCGGATGGCAGCATGCCGATCGATCCGGTAATAACGGCGGCTTCATCTGTGAGAATGTCTCCGAACAAGTTACTGGTAACAACAACGTCGAGAGATTTAGGCGCCATGACAAGTTGCATCGCGCAGTTATCAACATACATGTGATCCATTTGAATAGACGGATATTCAGCGGCAATGCGACCGGCCGTCCGCCGCCATAGCCGGGAAGAGGCCAAAACGTTTGCTTTATCTACAGAAGTCACTCTGCCGCGACGGCCTTGTGCAGCTTGGCAAGCCATTCTGACAATACGTTCAACTTCCGGCACGCTGTATTGTTCGGTGTCCCATGCATGTTCGACACCTTCGATCATTTCCGATTCGCAACGTTTACCAAAATAGATTCCGCCGGTTAATTCTCGCAGAATCAAAATATCGACGCCAGTTACCCGTTCCGGTTTGAGCGGCGAATAAGGCGCCATTGCGGCGGGAACTTTGACAGGTCGTAGGTTTGCAAATAGGCCCAAATTTTTGCGTAAACCAAGAATCGCCTTTTCAGGACGAATTTCCGGTGACACATTGTCCCACTTAGGCCCGCCGACTGCGCCAAGAAGAACTGCATCAGCAGCCCGGGAGGCACTAATGGTTGACTCCGGCAAAGGAACGCCCTGTGCGTCGATAGCCGCACCACCGGCGAGATGGGTTGTGCAGGTGCATTTCATGCCAGTGCGAGATGCGGCGGCATGAAGAATGGCAACAGCTGCTGTGGTGATTTCCGGGCCGATACCGTCGCCAGGAATGACGACAATGCTTTTTTCAATCATTTTTATTTCGTCGATCCTTTCACATAATTGATCAGACCGCCGGAACGGGCGATATCCTGGATAAAGCCGGGCAAAGGCTGGGCGTTGATGGTTACGCCGGTTGTGGTGTTTACAATCTCACCGGTTTCCAGGTCAACCGACAAGGTATCGCCTGCCTTGATTTTGGCGGAATCATCGCCGATTTCCAGCAACGGCAGCCCGATATTGATCGCATTGCGATAGAAAATCCGGGCAAAATTGGCTGCAATGACACAGGTAATTCCGCTGGCTTTGATGGCGACAGGGGCATGTTCGCGGGAAGAACCGCAACCAAAGTTGTTGTCAGCTACCATAATGTCGCCGGCCTTGACGCCGGTCACGAAGGTCTTGTCGATGTCTTCCATGCAATGCGTGGCTAATTCCTGAGGATTGGATGTGTTTAGATAGCGAGCCGGAATGATTACGTCCGTATCGATATTGTTCCCATAACGCCAGACTTTTCCTGTGAGTTTCATGCAAGCACCTCCTTGGGTTCGGCAATACGGCCGATAATCGCACTGGCAGCAGCAACAGCGGGGCTGGACAGATATACTTCACTGTCAACATGACCCATACGACCGCGGAAG
>CAZSRN010000149.1:5668-5959 GCA_964609115.1 uncultured Veillonellaceae bacterium
TCGAAATACAACGTTCTCCTGCCGCCAAAATTCCCATGTATCCGCCAAGGCAGGGCCCGCACGTCGGCGTGCTGACTACAGCTCCGGCTTCGATAAATTGGGCGATATAACCGCGCTTCATCGCTTCCATATAGACTTCTTGAGTCCCGGGAATAATGATGGCCCGGACATCCGGATGAATTTTACGGCCGGCAATAATTTTCGCGGCTTGTTCCAGATCATCAATGCGGCCATTAGTGCAGGAACCGATGACAGCCTGATCAATTTTAATTTCGGGGAGATCGGATACTT
>CAZSRN010000150.1:0-5886 GCA_964609115.1 uncultured Veillonellaceae bacterium
TGGGGGTTGCCAACTGATGGAAGGTCAAGCCTGAAGTAATCAAAGAAGCTTGAAAATTGCGGTTTTAAAAATAAAGAGTATAAATCTTGCAAAGATTGTATAATCTAGCAGGATTTTTGTTTTTTTGCACTAATATATTCTAAGGTATCCCGACAAAAGGGGTTGAAACCGGAAATGAAAATAAGGAGGATATTGATTTGCAAGAATTTCATGACATGATCAACTGGTTAAATGGGTATTTGTGGGGCCCCCCGATGTTGGTGCTGCTTTTTGGAACTCATTTGTATCTTACTTTTCGCTTGAAATTTATTCAAAAGTATACGGTAACGGCAATTAAACTGTCGGTAAGCAAGGATACTTCCGGCGAGGGCGATGTTAGCCAGTTTGGCGCGTTGACCACTGCACTGGCCGCCACGATTGGTACGGGGAATATTGTCGGTGTGGCGACAGCCGTGGGCCTTGGCGGTCCCGGTGCGGTATTGTGGTGCTGGCTGACCGGCGTATTCGGTATGGCGACGAAATATGCAGAGGCTTTATTGTCCGTCAAATACCGCGTAAAGACTTCGGACGGCACGATGCTGGGCGGACCGATGTATGCACTGGAAAACGGGCTGAATGCAAAATGGCTGGCGGTATTATTTTGTATTTTTACCTCTATTGCTGCATTTGGAATCGGCAATATGGTGCAGGCGAATTCCATTGCGGTTATGGTGAATGAAACCATGGGAATTTCTCCCCAAATTTCCGGCATTGCACTGGCCGTCCTGACCGCTGTTGTTATTCTTGGTGGTGTGAAATCAATCGCCCGGGTGTGCGAAACGCTGGTTCCCTTTATGGCTATTTTTTATGTCATTGGCTGTGCTGTTATCCTAGTGATCAATTCCAGTCATTTCTTTCCGGCCATTTCATTGATCGTTTCTTCGGCTTTTACACCGCAAGCCGCCGGTGGCGGATTTGTGGGGGCATCGGTAATCATGGCCATGAGATATGGAGTGGCCAGAGGTTTGTTTTCCAATGAATCCGGGCTTGGCTCGGCTCCCATTGTGGCGGCGGCGGCGCAGACGAAGAATCCCGTGAGGCAGGCGCTGGTTTCCATGACGGGAACCTTTTGGGATACTGTAGTTGTGTGTGCCATGACCGGCCTTGTTCTGGTAACGGCGGTGCTGCATGATCCGGTCAGCCTTAACAAGTTATCGGGAGCGGTGCTGACCAAAACGGCTTTTGCGCAGATTCCGGTCGTTGGGCCGGTGGTTTTGACCGTGGGATTGTTAACGTTTGTTTTTTCCACAATTTTGGGTTGGTCCTACTATGGAGAAAGAGCTACCGAGTACCTCTTCGGGAAAAAATCCATTATACCGTATCGACTTGCATGGGTCATCGCCGTATATTTGGGATCGGTCACTTCCCTGGCATTGGTATGGGACTTGGCTGATGCCATGAACGCAATGATGGCGATCCCCAATCTGGTGTCGCTGCTTTTGCTCAGCAAAGTGCTGGTAGAGGACACGAAGAAGTACTTGTGGGATGACGGCGGAATTGACGCCGAAAGCACGGAGCGTGCAAAAGAGATCGGTTAACGGGTTTTACTGAAATATATCCATTGCGCGCGAGACGCAAAATACGTATTGTAAAAAACGGAGATTCTTCAACTATAAAAATGAAGGATCTCCGTTTTTTATAATGTTGATGCATCCGGGGGGAACTACTTGTTTCTACGCAGAAACAAAAAGGAATTTGTTGTAATTCACAGAATATAATAATCAGCGGCAAAAGTTTTGATCCATGACTGCATTTTGTGGAAAACAGGAGCGCAGGTTATTATGGCAAAAACGATCACGCAAAAAATGTGGCTTTGGATTATTGGCTGCACTCTATTGGCTTTTGCCGTGTTTAATATGGCAAGCTTTTATTTTGCCTCACAGGAATATTATGACCATCTGACCCAAGAAAATCAGACCCATACACGGAACGTGGCGCTCAGCCTGACATATTTTTATGAAACGGCATATCGGGTTGTGGGCGAAATGGCTCAGGCGCAGCAGATCAAAAGCATGGATATCGAGCAGCAACAGGATTTTCTTAAAGATCGATATTCACAACATGGAATTTTCGACAACATTCTTATTCAACGGGTTCCTGACGGATTACAGACGGCCAGAGTTCGCGGAGAGAAGGGCATTCGCCCTGATCGCTGGTGGTTCCGCAAGCTCATGGCGGAAAAGAAACCGTTTGTGAGTCCGTCTTTTTATTCTTTTGGATTTGACATTAAAAGCCCGACACTGGTAACCGGCATTGTGTTTCCAATTATGCAGGGAGAGACGATGGTTGCCGGGTTGGCAGCTTTTATAAGAATCGAGGAAGTGCAGGCGCGTGTCGGCAAGTATTACAGCGCCGAGTTCCGAGATACTTTTATTTTGGATGAAAACGGCAGAGTGATTGCCCATCCGGAGTTTATGAAAGTGCGGCAGCAGCATGACTTTCATAAGGGCGTCAGGTTGGCTGTGGCAAAGGATGAAAAGGGAGAAATCCTGATGGAGGGTCAGGATTATCGGTTAATGGAAGAAAAGATCGAAGTGGCGCCGGAGTTACAGCAAGTTATCCGTAAGGTGCTGTCCGGCGAGTCGGGTTCAACGGAATACACGGAGAGCAACGGCGAGGTCATGCTTTGCAGCTATCAGCCTGTTAAAATTCCCGGCTACGGAGCATCTTGGGCGGCTGTTACCCTGCAAAACAAAAATTTGGCAATGGGATCTCTGAAAGAGGTGGTCGGTAGAAATGCGCTGCTGACCTTTATTGTTTTGACTTGGCTTGCCGGTATGTTGATCGTGCAAAGCCGCGAGATGGAAAAAGGCGCGCAGCAATTGGCGCAAACCAATGCAACGCTGGAAGAGGAGATTCGTGAAAGAATTCGGGCTGAAGCGGATGTAACGGCAAGCAATGAAGAGTTAACGGCAATGAACGAAGAAATGTCGGCACTGACGGAGGCTTTGCAGAACACCAATCAGCAAATGGGAACCGAGATCGAGAAACGGCAGGGCACGGAAGAAAAACTGCGGCTGCGGGAGCGGCAGTTTCAGGCGATGACACGTCTCATCACTGAAAATAATGCGAGCGTTGACGTGCAGATGCAAAGTGTGTTGAATAGTGCATTGAACCTGGTGGAAGCGGTAGATGGATATATTTCACTGATGGAAAAAGGACGGGCCATGATCCGGTATGTAGAAGGAAATCGGGCGAATTTACTGGGTCAGGAGTTCGATTTAAAAGACAGCTTGCTGGAACAAGTACTGGGCACAGGCAAAATGCAGTACGTGGAGGATTATCATAATTTTTCGGTGCGAAAAAGAGGGGATTTGTGGGAGACGCAAAGTACTGCGGTGGTCTTCCCCGTAAAAAGGGATGAAAAGGTTGTAGGAGGACTCACCATTACCTGGCAGAAGGAAATCCATCATTTATCAACCGAAGAACTGGAAATGTTGCAACAGTTTGCGGATTTGGCGTCATTGGCGCTGCAAGGCGCCAATTTACGGGAAGAGTTAAGTCAAGAGCTGCGGCAACGGGAACAGCTGCACCAAAAAATCAGTCATATGGCATATCATGACAGCCTGACCGGCCTTCCCAACCGGGCGTGCCTGATTGAACGCCTGAATGTGGAACTGGAAGCGGTTGCGCAAGGAATGAGCGATGGAGTCATTTTCTTTATTGACTTGGATGAATTAAAAAACATTAATGATAATTTTGGCCATTTTGCCGGTGATCGCCTGATTATTTCAACGGGAGAAAGGATACAGAAGATAGCAGGAGAAAAAAGTTTTGTCGCCCGCTTGGGCGGCGATGAATTTATCGTTCTTGTCGCTGATCGGCTGGAAACACAGGAAATTGCCAGGATGGGCGACCGCCTGGTCGAAGGGCTTTGCCGGGAATATCCGGTTGGAAATCGCGTAGTGCGGGTATCAGCCAGTGTGGGAATTGCAGTTTTCCCCCAGGATGGCGTCACTGTGGAAGAATTGCTCAAAAAAGCCGACAATGCAATGTATGCGGCAAAAGCAGCCGGGAGAAATTGTTGGCGCTTCTTTGATCCCGCCATGCTGCGCGAAGCACAGGAAAAATTGTTGCTGACAAACAGTTTGCGCCGTGCCTTGGCCAGAAAGGAACTGAAAGTGGTATATCAGCCGCAGATTGATTTACACAACCAACAGGTGACCGGATTTGAAACATTGCTTCGCTGGCACAGCGAGGAACACGGGATTGTTACGCCGGGACGATTCATTCCGCTGGCGGAACAGAGCCGTTTGATCCTGCCGATCGGCATGTGGGTATTGCAGCAGGCGTGTGGATTTGCACAGCGGCTTTCACAGTTGGGATATCCCCAAGTCCGTGTGGCGGTCAATCTTTCTGCAAAGCAACTGGCCGATGACAGCTTGATCAACGACATAAGCGAGTTGCTTGCGTCAACTGGAATTGATCCCCAACAGCTGGAACTTGAGATTACGGAAAGCGCACTGCTTTTTTCCATGGAAGACGGCAGCTGCAAATTGCATCAATTGGTTGAACTAGGGGTTCGGCTGGCATTGGATGACTTTGGCACCGGATATTCTTCATTGACCCATCTGCGACTTTTTCCGGTCGAAACGCTGAAAATCGACAAATCGTTTATTGATAATATCCCGGAAAGTGAAACCGATCTGGTTGCAGCGCTGATTCACTTTGCCCAGAGTTTAAAGATGAATGTCGTGGCGGAAGGAGTCGAGCGAAAAGAACAATGGGATTATTTGCACGGTTGCGGATGTGATCTTGTGCAAGGATATTATATGAGTCGGCCCATTCCGGAAGAGGAAGCCGTTCAATTTTTACTGAACAAAAACGGATGAATCGGATCGGGCATGAAAAAACGCGAGATAGTTACTGCTTTTTCGAGGTGAGAAGAAAATGCTGCGGAAAAAAACTCAAAAGGCAATACTGTGCTTTACTGGCGTCTGTATTGTAGTATTGGGCATAACGGGTTGCTATGGGAATCCGTTCAAAGATATTTTTGCGTCCCCTCCCCGGCAAGTGATATTAAAACTAGGTACGGAAACTGCGTTGGAGTCGCCTGAAACCCGAGGAGCCTTGAAATTGGCCGAATTGGTCAGGGAAAAATCGCAGGGAACCTTGGCTATTGAAGTTTTTGAAAATGCAAAACTGGGAATCATGAAAGAACGGCTCGAAGGAATGCGAATGGGAACGATCGATATGGGAACTTCTTCGGTCGGTTTTCTGGCGTCCTATGCGCCGGTTTTGGGTATTTTTGATCTACCCTATGTTTTCAAGGACAAAGCTCACGAATTTCGGGTATTTGACAGTGAGATCGGTCAAGAGGTGGATAAAAAAATACAGGGCCAAGGCCTGCGGGTGGTGTGCTATTTTGACAATGGCGTCCGTCAGATTACCAACAACCGTAGACCCATCTTTATTCCCGCCGATCTTAAAGGGCTGAGGATCAGGGTGCCGCAAACGGAAGCAAGTATGGAGGGTCTGCGAATTTTTGGCGCAATTCCGACGCCGATGGCTTTTAATGAAGTATATATGGCCATTAAACAAAACGTGGTGGATGGGCAGGAAAATCCATTACCGCTGATCGACTCCATGCAGTTGCACGAAGTGCAAAAGTATCTGTCGTTGACAAATCATCAATATTTTATTCAAGTACTGACCATCAGTGAAAAGTCATGGCAAAAGTTATCTTCTGCACAACAGAAAACGTTGATGGAGTGTGCGAAGGCAGCACAGGTCTATCAGCGGGGAATTGCAGAGGAGGAAGAAAAACGGCTGGCAAAGGTATTGCAGAATAAAGGGATGCAAATAAATCAGGTAAAAGACGTCAATGAATTTGTCGAACAGGCAAAA
>CAZSRN010000151.1:0-5874 GCA_964609115.1 uncultured Veillonellaceae bacterium
TAATCCCCAAGGATGAAGCTTTATCGCGGTTGATCTCCAAGATAATTTTGGGGGTACGCAATTGCAAATTGGAATTGACATCGGTCAGTCCAGGCATCGCCTTCATTTTCGCTTCCATATCCGCAGCAGCCTGCGCCAGCGTATCCAGATTTGGGCTGGACAAAGTATATTGCCCTACGCCGTAAGTTTGACGGCTCCCCAGCGTAATCGGCGGTGGATTGAACAAATATACCCTCAAGCCGGGAATGCTGTTCAATTGTGGTCGCAGTCGCGCGATAATCTGGTCAACTGACTCTGTCCGATCCTGTCGGTCTTTCAGGTACACATTGACCCAGCCCATATTGAAGGTAGGGCTGCCCGCGAGGGATATCGCGCCTTTTAGGCTGGGCTCCTGCATCAAAATTTGATGCACCTCTTCCTGGTGCCGGGCCAGATAATCGAATGACGCCCGGTCTTCTGCCCGTATCCGCATGGTAAACATGTTTAAATCCTGGTTCGGAATCAAGCCTTTATCAATAAGTGTGTACAAATAACCGGACAGAACAAATACACCCAGTGTGAATAATAAAACTTGACGCTGATGCGCCAACGACACCTTTAATGTTCGGCCATAAGCAACCTTGGTTTGTTCAATGATTTGTTCCGTGGCCGCAAGCCAACGGTTCTTTTTTGTGTCAGCCTGATTGTGCTTCAAAATATAGGCGCACATCATGGGCGTCAAAGTTAAAGCGATGAATCCTGAAATCAAGATCGCCGCAGCGATACTTACGGCAAACTCCCGGAATAATCGCCCAATGATCCCGCTCATGAACAGCAAGGGCACAAACACAACCACGAGTGAAAGCGTCATGGAAACAATCGTAAATCCGATCTCTCGGGAACCGGCGAATGAAGCTTCCCGGGCGGTTTCTCCCATTTCCATGCGTCGCACGACATTTTCCATAACGACAACCGCATCATCAACTACGAATCCCGCCGCCAACGTTAACGCCATCAGCGTAATGTTGTTCAAACTGAATCCGCACACTTTCATCACGGCAAATGTCGCCACCAGTGACAAGGGAACGGTAATACCCGGAATAAAAGTAGCACGGAGGTTCCCGATAAAAAAGAACACCACTCCAATAACCAGCAATATCGTCAATACTAGCGTAAATTCGACATCTTCAACGGATTCCTTGATAAAGTCAGCTTTATCATAAACCAGCGTGACATCAAGTCCTTGCGGCAATGTCGCCCGGACGAGTTTCATTTTCTCCTTGATATCCCGGGCAATTTTTACTGCATTGGCTCCAGGCTGTTTACTGATAGCCACATTAAGTCCGTCTGTGCTGCTGCCGGGTGTAATGAAAGCCCGGCGAACGGTTTCACTTTCCGTGCTGTCAATTGCCTTGCCAATATCCTGAATCCGAACCGGCATTCCCTTACGATAAGCAATCACCAACGGATTATAGTCCGCAGCCTTCATCAATTGACCTGTAGAGTCGATCGTGAAAGCAATGTCCGACCCATGTAAAGTACCGCCCGGCATATTCACATTTCCTGCAGCCAGCGCATCATAGACTTCATTAATTCCAACGCTCCGAGCCGCCATCCGATCCGGATCAAGATATATCCGGACCGCATACCGTTGCGAACCAAAAATCTGCGCCTGCGCCACTCCCTCAACCGTAGAAATGGCCGGCAGCATTGTGGTTTCAACATATTCCTGCACTTCGGAAATCTTCATCGTTTTCGAAGTGACGACATAGTTCATGATCGGCTGCTCAGCCGGATTGGTTTTTGTATAAGAGGGAGGATACGGCAAATCCTCCGGCAATCGTCGTTGAGCCGCCGAAATGGCGCTGCTGACATCCTGGGTAACGGCATCCATGCTGCGATTCAGGGAAAAAGTAATGGTGATGGTGGTAGATCCCGTGGTGTTCGACGAGGACATCGATTCTACCCCATCAATGGTCGAAAACTGTTTTTCCAACGGCAAGGCGACGGAAGACGCCATGGTTTCAGGGCTCGCTCCCGGCAAAGAAGCCCGAACCTGAATCGTTGGATAGTCGACATTAGGCAAATCATTGACCGGCAACTGAAAATAGCTGGCGACTCCAAAAAAAAGCAGGCTGACCATGACCAAAATAGTCATGACCGGCCGCCGTATCCACAGGGCGGAAAAATTCATCTGCTTTCACCGCCCTGCGTGCTTGTTTTAGAATCTCCCGTCACGTTGGAATCTTCTTTGATTTTAATTTTGGCGCCAGTCCGCAGATTGACCTGACCGTCCGTTACTACCGTTTCATTTCCGTTCAGTCCTTTGTCAATAACCGCATACTTGCCGATTACCCGGCTTTGTTCTACGGTTCGCGATTCAACCGTCATATCTTCTTTGACGACAAATACATAGTTTCCCTTCTGGCCAACATTTACCGCTTCCATTGGCACTACAACCGCATTGGGCTGAGTTTCCAACAAAAGCGTCACACGAACGAATTGTCCCGGCCACAGTTCTTTTCGCTGGTTGGGAAAACGAGCTTTCAACTGAATTACTCCAGCCGATGTGTTGACCGTATTGTCTACAAAAGTTAATTGGCCATCCTCAGCCCGAATATTTTGTTCCGCCAATTTGGCTGTCACTTTAAGGGGACCCTTGCTTTGCGCCGCCACTATATTCCGCAGTTCTTTTTCCTGAACTGAAAAACTGACAAATATGGGTTCAATTTGGTTGACCACCAGCAACTGCGTTGCATTGACCGTGGCCAATGCGCCGATGTTGGCGAGAAAAGCACCGGTTCTGCCATCAATGGGAGATCGAATGTAGCAATTGTTCAAGTCGATGCGAGCGCTTTCCACCGCCGCCTGGGCCTGCTGAACCGTCGCGGCCTGCGCTCGCGCTGAAGAAGCGGATTGTTCATAGTCCTGACGGGAAACAGCCCCCTGGCTGAATAAAGTATCATATCGTTTGGCAGAAGCGGCCGCAAAAGTTGCCTGATCCGCATCATGAGCCAGTAGCGCCTGAGCTTGGGCCAACTTTTGCGTAAACGGCGCCGGATCAATCGTAATCAGCAGATCTCCGACCTTTACTTCCTGCCCTTCCTGAAAATGAAGCTGCTGCACACGCCCCGTCACCTGCGGCAAAATAACCGCAGAATTATATGCCACCACGTTTCCCACCGACTCGACTTGAACCGGCATGGCACGAACTTCGGCCTTACCGACCGTTACCGAAATTACCGGTGTTTGTGCAGATTGAGTGCGACTACTGCAGCCCGTCGTCAGTATTGTCAATACTATCCCTAACGACCCCAGCAACAAAAACTTAGTTTTGACCCCCATGATTCCCACCAAAGCAACACTTCCTTCAGAAGTTTTACAAAGCGTATAAAAACTCGGTTTGCAGATTACCGGAATCTGCAAACCGAATCAACTCATCATGCTACTGTCAAAAAGCCTTCTCCACATTAGCCACCAAATCATGGCAGGCTTACCAGATAATTTTACATTAACTGTTTTATAAAATTGTGACGAAATTGTGAACTTTTTGATCACGGGCTTACATTTTGCCTGTTTATTTTATTTTGCCATCTTTACCGCCAAAAGTAAAGATTTGCAGCTAGCTTGGGCAACTCTCCTTTTCTGTTCAATATATTTCTCGATTTACTCCAGCACCAACTCTTCCTTGGACACTTTCACCAGTTCCAGAAAAATCGCCACATTCCCTGCAATCGCCTTCTCCATGTAGTCGGTACGGACTTTATCGATCGGACGGTGGCAGTAGAATTCCTGCATTGGCGAGTAGCCGATCGCAGGCTTTTTATCGCGCCCGCACACGACTGACAGATCCGTGCCAAAATCCCAATACCCATATTTGACCGGCTGACCGATTTGTACCAGCCCTGTGGCGGCAGCCTTCACAAAAGGATGTTCATGTCCGATTTTCCAGGCCTGTTTCACGTTCGGAATGGTAGCGGATTTTCCGGTATAGGACGTGCGGGGTTCTGCGGCAATTTCGACTTTGGCCCGGAACGTTTTATCCCTGGCCGACAGTTCGTCGATAACGCCCTGGATTTCAGCGACACAGCTATCCGCCGTTTCTCCCGGAACCATCCGACGATCATACGTGATGTGGCAGCGGTCCGGTACGATGCACATAGCTCCCGGCGTACAGTTGATGATCGTCAGTGCGATGCTGGACCGGCCGAGTTCTTTATCACGCAGCGCATTCGCCGCCACGACCTGTTCGACCCGGTCGATAAAGGCTGTCGCCTTATTTACCGCATTGACGCCGAGCCACGGCGCGCTGCCGTGCGAAGTCACGCCTTCAATCGTCACTTTCAATTCGACCCGGCCCCGATGGCCCAGATACAGTTTCAGCGAAGTTGCTTCGCAGGAAACAACGCCGTCATATTCCAGCCCACGCTCCGGCAACGTTTTGTCGATCAGTTGAATCATACCGAGTTGTTCAGCCGGTTCTTCCAACACAACACCGGTAAACATGTAAGTGCCGCGAATCTCGCGCCCCTGTTCCCTCAGCTTGAGCAACAAAGCCCCTGCATATATCTGGCAGGCCCCGCCGCCTTTTACATCGGCGGCGGCCCGGCCATGGATTACTTCAGCCTGCTCCGTTCCCGTGCGGTCCT
This sequence comes from uncultured Veillonellaceae bacterium, assembly GCA_964609115.1. Lineage (GTDB taxonomy): Bacteria > Bacillota > Negativicutes > UBA1444 > UBA1444 > UBA1444. Next base: position 4,629 of record CAZSRN010000151.1, read on the forward strand.
GGTTTTCCATTTCGTCGATGTCGATGGCTGCGCCGTAAGGATCATAACCCAGCCACTCGTTCAGATCTCCCGGCGCCACATGATCCAGGTGAGCATTGTACATGATCGTCGGTCCAGGTTTGTTTCCCCGGATGATACCGACAACATTTCCCCAGTTGTCCCGGAACACTTCGTCGTAGCCGAGTTTTTCCATTTCAGCCAGATACAAATCAGCAACCCCTTTTTCCTCCCCCGGCAGTGCGGGTACCCGAATCAGGCGTTGGCAAAAATCTATAGCAGCCGGTTTGAGTTCGCCAGCGATTTGATTCAATTCGTTGGTCATTTTTTAGCCCTCCGTCACTTGCTCGACGACGCCTCTTTCAGGGAAAAGACCGAAGCTGGCGCCAAATCGGCCGGGAATGTCTGCGCCGCAGCGCGAACCGCCTCCAAAACTCCCGCCACTTCCTTCGCATATTGGGGCAGGTGCTCTTCGATCGCCGGATTAACGCTTCGGCCACAAAGTTCAGTAGTGATAACGCGAAGTGTACTTATTTCCATAACCCGCACTTCCTCTCAGAAATTTCCGGGTGCGCCTGTTCATAAGCATAGGCAACCTGAAAAACCTTCGCTTCCGCAAACGGTTTTCCTTGAATCTGAAACCCGATGGGCAACTCAGCCTCAGTAAATCCGCACGGCAACGACATCACCGGATGTCCGTTGAAATCACCCAACGAAGTCAGATACATCAAGACTGGATTCACACGCGGGTCTACTGGCTCATCCCCGAACATCACCGTTTTTTCTCCTATTGGAAAGGCCGGCATGATCACCGCGGGCGACAGGAACACATCGATTTCCCGATAAATCTCCGCCCAGATCTGACGGTCTTTTTGCCGCAGGCGTTGCGCATTCACATAGGCAGATGCCGGAATATATTGGCCTTTCTCAAGCCGATACCGAATGCTGGGGCCATATTTTTCGCCGCAGGTTTCCAGATTTTGTTCGTGATAGGCGTACGCTTCCGCCATAGTGAGAACACTGCCGACGCTAAAAGCCCCCCGCGTCGGATGAGACAGTTCCTTCACCACGGCCCCGTTGTCTTCGAACCATCGAATTACCTGCAAAAACGCTTTCTCTACGGCCGGTTGCAACAGCCCGGCATAATACCGCGGACAGATTCCAACGGTCAGTCCCTTTACACTCAGGGCTTTTTCGCCAGCCAACCCCGCTGTGTAATTCTCTGCCGCCACATCAGCGCAGCCGGCAT
>CAZSRN010000152.1:0-5856 GCA_964609115.1 uncultured Veillonellaceae bacterium
AGGCGATCTGGAAACGATGGTACGTGGCGCCAAAGCGATTGATCATCTGAAACCGGGTGACAAGGTTCTGATCAGCGAATCCTGCACCCATCACCGGGTGGAAGATGATATCGGCACTGTAAAAATTCCCCGCTGGCTGCGTCAGCATGTCGGCGGTGAGCTGATCGTCGACCACTCCAGCGGATTGACCTTTCCGGAAAACCTGAGTGAGTACAAATTAGTTCTCCATTGCGGAGCCTGCATGACCAACCGGCGCGAGATGCTCGCCCGAATCGTCCAGGTACAGCAAGCCGGTGTTCCCATCGTCAACTACGGCGTTGCTATCGCAGCGTTGATGGGAATTTTGCGCAGAGCCCTGTCTCCCTTCCCCTTGTTGCAGGAAATACTGGACGAAGAGGAATAGTGGAAACAAAAATCCCGGAGCGTAAAAGCTTCCGGGATTTTCGTTTTCATTAGCAAATTTTCCGGTGCGAAATTCTACACTTTAAACTGATTGACCGCCTGCTGCAGTGCATTGGCAAAGTTCGTCAGTTCGTGACCGGCGGCTGCGATTTCCTGCATGGCAGCGGACTGTTCCTGCGTCGCAGCCGATACGTTTTGAGTTTGCTGAACTGCAGTTTGGCCGATAGTTTTCAGCTCGTTCATAGCGCTCAGGGTTTGAGCATTGCCTTCCGTCAAGGAGGAAAAGGACTCGTTGATAGCCCGAACCTGGGCGGAAACATCGGCCACCAGCGCGTTGATTTCCTGGAAGGAATGGCCCGCCGTCCGCACTACGTCCGCTCCGGTTCGAACTTCCCGTGTTCCAGTCGCCATAACAGCCACGGCTTTTGCCGTTTCGTCCTGAATACCTCCAATCAGTGATGCAATTTGCTTTGCTGCATGCTCAGACTGCTCCGCCAGTTTACGGACCTCATCCGCCACCACGGAGAACCCCCGTCCGGATTCACCCGCACGAGCCGCCTCAATCGCGGCATTGAGAGCCAGCAAGTTGGTCTGCCCGGCAATATCCGAAATCGTTTCAACAATGTGACCAATTTCTTGCGACATCGTTCCCAGTTTGGCCACTACCTCAGCGGAATGGCCAACCGTAGTTTCGATCTGATCCATCTGTCGCACCGCCTGTTCAGCCGCCACTTCTCCCGCTTCCGCTTTCCGGGCCGCAATATTCGAGCTTTCCATCACGCCGGACGCCTGTTGTACCATTTGATCAACCGCAGCTGTTCTTTGAACAACGCCGCCAATAACTTTTTCAATCGTCTTATTCTGGATATCAGCGCCGGATGCAACTTCTGCGATCGCTTCCGCCACAGAGTTCGCCGAGTCCGCCGACTGATCGACATTGGCGCCCAGCTGATCGGCCGCCTTGGCAAGCAGCTCGGAATTTTGCCTGATATTAAGCACCAACGATTTCAAGTGCCCCTGCATCAGATTCATTGCCGCGCCCACTTCGCCAATCTCGTCCTTCGAGGAAACAACGATGGACTGCGTCAGGTTGCCTTGCGAGTATAATACGGCTCCCTCGGCCAAGCCCTTTAAAGGACGCCGAACGGCGCGCGACAACAGAAGGCTGAGAGCCACGCCGATTACCAGTGCAACCGCACCTACGCCCGCAGCAACCTTAATGGACCGGCCGACTGCCTCCGAGGTCTCCGCGACGGTGTCGGCCACGTTATTTTCATCAGCTTCAACGAGGTTCAGGATGTTTCTCTTCACAGACTGCGCCTGGGAATTAAAAGTAATGGCAAGCGAAATCGCCCGAATCCGCTTCGTCTCCAAATCACTCGCAGAAATTGCGGCATCCCGCTGGGCCCGGTTCGCCGCATAATATTCCTTTACGGCGGGAGTAAATTCGCCTGTCAGTTTCATTTTGTAATCTATAACATCTTTTACCAGTTCATCAACTTTTATCTGAGTCGCTTCATCACGTATAAGTTTTTTTAATTCTGTAGCCATGCTGATAATTTTATTGGCGGAATCTTCGGCCTGGCGAACATAGTTCTCGTCGCCGAAGGCGACAAAACCCCGCAAGCTTGCTAGCACATTGCCGGCTTCCGTATCCATCTTCATCGCGATCATCAACCGCCGGTTTGTTTGATGCAGTGCGCTCACCTGGCTTTCCGCTGCGTAAAGAGAGTATAGCGCGATCGCCGCCATGAACCCCAGTAGTACCAACATCGCTGCAAATCCAGCAGCAATTTTGGTTCCGATGCGCATCTGCATAAAAACACCTCCGCCAAAAATACTTACAATTAATTGTATTTCACCGCAAAAATCCGTATTCCTGCCAAATTGTCAAAAAAATCCGGCCAATTCGGCCGGATTAAAAACAATTTTTCTTACTTATGTTTTTTAACTTTTGGCTGTACTCTTATGGCTTCACTGTGGTCTTGTAGACCATTTTTCCATCTTTCATTTCGATGATCACTGCACTTTTTACTGCATCATGTGTTTCATTCATTGTTGTTAATCCCGTAACCGCCGGGAAATCTTTTGTCGCTGCAAGCGCAACTTGAATTTTTGCAGGTTCCGCAGATCCTGCTCTTTTGATTGCGTCCGCTAAAACATAAGCGGCATCATATCCCAGAACCGCCATCGCATCCGGCATAACACCATACTCTTTCTTGTATGCGTCAACAAATTTTTTCGAAGCCGCACTGGTATCTTCAGGAGAATAATGATTGGTAAAGAAAGTATTATTCATGCCTGCTGCAGTACCGATTTCAGCCAGTTTGGGAGAATCCCATCCGTCTCCGCCGACGATTGGAATGCTTATCCCCATCTCGCGGGCTTGTTTGGCAATCAGCCCGACTTCTTCATAGTATCCGGGAAGATAAATCACTTCAGGATTCATTCCTTTTACTTTTGTCAGAATGGCTTTGAAATCTTTATCTTTCTGTAAATACGCTTCCTCGCCGGCAATCGTTCCGCCGCCTTTCGTGTAAGCCTCTTTAAAGAACTTTGCCAGCCCTTTGCTATAATCGCTGGAATTATCAATCAGGACCACCGCTTTTTTCAGTTTGAGGTCTTTCAAGACAAAGTTGGCGCCGACAGTGCCTTGGAATGGATCAATAAAGCACACTCGAAATGTGTAAGGTTTTGTTTTGTTTGTTTTTTCATCTACTGTAAATTTTGGATTGGTCGGCGCAGCCCCAATAAAAGGAATTTTACTGGCTTCATTTACGGCCGAACCGGCAATCCCATTCGAACTGGTTGTAAAGCCAACCACCGCAACAACCTTATCCTGAGAAATAACTTTTGTCATCGCATTGGCAGACTCAGACGGCTCACTTTTGTTATCGGCGCTCACCATCGAAATCTGCTTTCCCAGTATGCCACCGGCTGCATTAATTTCCTTGAACGCAAGTTTTGTTCCATTATTCGCTGCAGTTCCAAACGAAGCTGTCCCACCGGTTAATTCGTAAACAACACCAATCTTGATATCTTTTGCATCGGCTGTTTTTGAGGAAGATCCACCACCGCATCCCGTCACGGCAAACGCCACCGCAACCACTAAAGCAATCATAGCAATTATGCTACTTTTCTTCATTTTATTCCCTCCACTTTATATTTTTGTTGCTCCACACTCAATACGATCCCTTATCCTCTTCCTTTCAATTTTTATTCATTGGTCCCCTTGGCCTTGCAACTGTTATGGCAAAATAAAAAAGCCCCTTGGCAACGCCCTCATTTTCACACAAGAGGTCTTGCCAAAAAGCTTCTTTGCTTTTCTTATCGGTAAAACTATTTGTTTTTCAAAAACTACCTTTGTTGTTTATTATAGTGCAATTTTTTATTTTTTCAAGCATTATTTATAAAAAGTTACAAATTCACCGACGTCAACTTGGTTTTCTCAGGAACGTTCAGTAAAGAGTGTTCCCACTGTTTCCTCCACCGCATGGACAATTGAGTTGCTGACGATCAATTGATATACGGCGGTGATATCGTCGGACGGAACCCGATCTTCGTCCAGATGGGGAACATTCTTTCGTATGGTTTGATGAGCCGCGCGCACTCCGATTCCAGGCTCAAGCGGTTGCAGAAAATCCAATCCCTGGGCCGCGACAAGCATCTCAATGGCGACAATGTGCCGAACATTTTCAAGAATTTCCCGAGCTTGGCGTGCGGCAATAGTTCCCATACTGACATGATCTTCCTGGTTTGCCGAAGTCGGAATAGAATCAACACAGGCTGGATGCGCCAGCACTTTGTTCTCAGAAACAAGGGCGGCTGCGGTATACTGGGTTATCATCAGTCCCGAGTCAACCCCGGGGTAGGCGGTTAGAAAAGGTGGCAAATCACTCAGATGAGTATCCAGCATCCGATTGATACGACGTTCGGAGATACTCCCGATTTCAGCCAGTGCGGTTTTCATGTAATCCATAACGAGCGCCACCGGTTGTCCGTGAAAGTTCCCCCCGGAGATTACTTCTCCTGTGTCCGGAAAAATCAAGGGATTATCCGTGGCTGAATTCATCTCAATGTTCAGCGTCTCAAGTGTTCGTCGCAGTGCGTCCTTTGAAGCTCCATGAACTTGGGGAATGCAGCGCAAAGAATAGGCATCCTGGACTTTCTCGCAATGTTCATGCGACTCCATAATTCGGCTGTCCTCTGTTAGTCTCAACAAATTGGAACAAGTTGCCAATTGTCCCGGGTGAGGTCTGATTCGACTGATTCTTTCATCAAAAGCGGTTCGGGTTCCCCGCAGTGCTTCCAATGACATGGCGGCCGCAATGTCGGCGCCCTTCATCAATTCGACCGCATCATTCCAAAGCAAGGCCCCAATTGCAGTCATAATCTGGGTCCCGTTTATCAATGCGAGCCCTTCTTTGCCGCCAAATGCGATGGGTTCCAGCCCGGCCGCCTTCAGCGCCTCAGCACCGGACACACTTTTCCCCTGAAAAAAGGCTTTGCCCTCACCCATCATCACCAGCGCAATATGAGACAACGGCGATAAATCACCGCTGGCGCCAACAGAGCCTTTGCAGGGCACCGCAGGATAGATCCGTCGATTTAACAGCTCCAGCAACATGATCATGGTTTCCGGACGAATGCCGGAATATCCTTTGACCAAAGAATTGGCCCGCAACAGCATGGCGGTCCGTACCACGTCCTCCGGCAAGCACTCTCCAACTCCCGCCGCATGACTCAAAATCAGATTCCGCTGCAGTTTTTCCCTCTCCGGCGGCGAAATCCAGATACGGCTCAGGTCTCCAAATCCCGTAGATATTCCATATACCGGGTTTTCCGAATGTAACAGTTTTTCTACAACTGCCCGACTCGCCTCAACCTGTTTTCGACCATCAGGACTCATCGCAACGAGTTCAAATCGGCGCGCAACCTTGATCACTTCATCAATCGTCAAAGAATTTCCATCAATACTGATCATTTTGTCGCCCCTTTATCTTAAAAACAGACTCAAAACAACGTTGATTTATTCGTTATACTGTCAAAAACAACGCGTAGAGGAAAGCCGCGACGCCTCCCGTACCTGCAATCGCGCCTGCATACCAGTAAAAATGGTTCTTGCTGATAGTCGACAGCGAAGAAAAAAGTATGCCAATCTGCAGCAATATCAAGGACTGTCCAAAGTTTGCATTGTGTTTCTGGTACTGATCCCGCGCCGCTTCCAGCTTCTTTGCCTCTTCCATAATCTCATTTTTTTCTTTTTTGTATCGCGCCACCTCTTTGTCATAGGCTGCAATTTTTTCCCGATAAACCGTCTCGATGGCCGGAGATGCTTGCCGTGTCAGTTCCATCGCATCTCGTTGCGTCTGATAGGCAGTCTCCTTAATGCTCTTCGCCTGATAGTATGCCCATTGATCCGAAGCTTGGCTTTGGGCCAATACCATTTTATTG
>CAZSRN010000153.1:0-5823 GCA_964609115.1 uncultured Veillonellaceae bacterium
TCATCATGTAGGGACGTGCGAGATCCGCTGCAGTCCCGGCCAGCATCAGGAGGAAAGCCAATCCCAGCAGTGGACGCACCGGCGCCGCGAGCTGCCATAATGCCGAAAGCAACTGCCGGTCGGCGGTCCAGCCTTTGAGTGGAGTTTCTTCATAATCGCGGCCCCGATAATAGAGACTCACTGCAGGTCACCCACAGACAGTTGCTGCTCATACAACCGGTAATACAAGCCTCCGGCTGCAATCAACCCGTCGTGTGTCCCCTGTTCGGCAATTTGGCCGTTTTCCATCACCAAAATCATATGCGCCTGCTTGACCGCCGCCACTCGTTGGGAAACGATGATCGTCGTTCGGCCTTCTTCCAATAAGCGAAGCTGGTCAATCAATTCCGTCTGTGTCTGATAATCCAGTGCGGCAAACACATCGTCCAGCAGCAGCAAGGACGGACAGCGAATCAAAGCCCGGGCGACAGCAACCCGTTGCCGTTGCCCGCCGGAAAGCCTCGTTCCCTTTTCACCCAACTGACCGCCGAATCCCTCCGCCCGGGAATCGATATCCTCCCTGACGACGGCGGACTGTGCGGCCGCCACCACCTGCTCCCTGTCGTATTTCTCGCCAAAAGTAATGTTTTCCCCAATAGTGGCTGAAAACAATGCCGCTTCTTGCGGAACATAGCCGATTTCCGAACGCAATGATACAAAGTCCAGTTGATTGATGTCCACGTTATTTACAAACAACTGCCCGTCAGATACCGGATACAGGCGTAGCAGGAGTCGCAGCAGCGTCGTCTTGCCGGAGCCGGTGCGCCCGACAATCCCGACGGTTTTGCCTGCGGGAATCCGAACCGTTATGTTTTTCAAACTGGGAGCCGTAGCCATCGGATACTGGAACGTCAAATTTCGAAACTCGATATCTCCCCGCAAATGGGAGGAAAGATCGGTTCGGATCTCCGTCGCGGTTTCATAGGGAAGAAGCTTCAAAAAGTCATGAATCCGCAACCACGACGCCGCACCCCGCTGAAAAATATTAATCAGATAGCCCAGCCCCATAACCGGCCATATGATCAATCCCAGATATCCGGTAAACGCCGCCAGTTCGCCTACGCTGATCCTGCCTTCTACAATCAGGCGTCCGCCGAGCCAAAGTGCAATGGCATAACAAAACAAAGGCGCCACGTGGGTAATCGGCATGTGAATAGCCTGAATGCGGGCCAACGAAAGATTGGCCTCCATATTTTTTCGATTGATGGCGGCAAAACGTTCCGATGAATTTTTTTCAGCGCCAAAAGCTTTGATGACTTTGGCGCCGCCAAACAGTTCCTGCGAAAACTCCGTCAGTTCGCTGAATTTTTCCTGAACCCGGCGGAAGCGGTCATGAACAAGACGCCCGATCCCTGCGGCTGCGATGAAAACTATCGGCAGGGGCGAAACCGATCCCAGCGTCAACACGGGATCAATGCTGCGAAACATCACGAACAGCGATGCCGCCCCCATGACTCCCGCATCAATAATCAACATGATGCCCAGCCCGACCGCCACCCGGATCGAAGTGACGTCATTGACCGCCAGCGCCATGATTTTCCCCGGTCCGGCTTCGTCATACACGCTCATCGGCAAATGAAGCGCGTGCTGAAAAATGTTGTTTCGCAGATAATATTCCAATCGTCGGGTTGTTCCCATAATGCATTCCCGATAAAAAAATCGGAGCACGGCCATGGCGACAGATACCCCTGCAAGAAGCCACAGCAACTCCGTTAGATTCCCTTCACCGGCGCCGATGACGTCGACAGCCCGCCCCACCGTCCGTGGAATCAGGAGCGACAGTAAATCGGTCGCAATGAGCAGAATAATTCCCGCCATATACATCGGCCAATGCTGAACAAAAAACCTTCTCCATATCATACAGTATTTATTCCTTGATGCCTGTAGAAAATCCTGCCTTTTGGCGCTTTCCCGGTTTTCGGATTCCAGCGCAAAAGCGGCCGTAAACGGCCGCTTTTGTGCTTTGGGAAGAGGAATAGGGGGGAAAGGAAAGGATCAAAAATCCAGAAGATTGCGTTTGTAGGCTTCGTATGCAGATTCAAGTTCGCCCATTTTCGCCGTCATTTCCTGTTGCATTGCAGATGCTTCAGCAAATTGTCCAGCTGCCAGAGCTTCCCGTATTCTTGAGAACAAGGATTTTTCCGCGCCGTCTTTCGCCAAATACAGGCGCAATTCGTTAATTTGGGTCCAAGCGGCGTCATCTACCGGATTGTCTTCACAATGGAGGCAGATCGTATTTCGCACGTCTTCCAGATGGTGTGGAATAATCCGCTCGATCAGCTCAACTTTCCAACGGAGCAATGCGCCGTTCACAAATGCATCGATCAGGTCCTGCCGCATCATATTGCCGGTTTTCAGAACTTTAAGTTTTTCCGGATACTTTTTCAGAGCCTCCATGTTTTCCCAGACAGTGGCCGGCGGCTTGCCAAACATTTTGTCCCGTTGTTCCGGGGAATAATCATCGAACACATCATGTTCGCTGCGGTATGCACGGCCTTTTTCCAGATAGAAGCCGGTCGCAGCAGGTTCTTTCGACAGTTCCGCAAGCAATTCCGTCGTGGATTTGCCTGAGGAAACCGCAGCCTTGATTCCATCCAGCATGGCCAGGTATGCAGCGGCGATACCGGCGTATGAATTGCTGAGGGGATTGAACGCGCGAATCTCGAACCGGGTGGCCAACGGATTGTCTACATCGCGGACCAAACCGGCCAAAATCGTCCGGTTGCGGGAAGGAATTTCCGGGCTGTGTCCCAGCGAAGTCACGATGCATACCGGTGCTTCGAAGCCGGGTTTCAGGCGATTGAACGCATCGTTGGTGGAACTGATGAACGGATTGACCACTTCGTAGTTTTTGAGCAAGCCCATGATCGCGCCATATCCAACCGAACTCATGAAATCTTTTTTCATGTCTTTCGGAGCATACAAATTGACAATCTTGCCGGATTTCAGCTTCACAGCCATACCGGTGTGAGTGTGTTCGCCATTTCCAGCTACGCCGATAAACGGTTTGGCCTGGAAAGAAACTTCGAGTCCGTTTAAGCGGAATGCTTCTTTTACAAGTATTCGCGCCAGCAATTCATCGTCGACTGCTTGTACCGCCGGTGCAAAGCGCCAGTCGATTTCCAGCTGTTCCATAATGTGGTCCAAATTACCGGCTTCGCCGACTTTCGCCTTGACGCCGCCCACTTCCTTGTGACCCATTTCCGGCTGCAAACCGTATGCTTCAAGCATCAGCATGGCATCTTCCAGCGCAGTGCGGGCTTGGCCGCGAGTCCGTTGCCAATAGTTTTCCTGCATGACCTGTGTGGAGGACAATTCATCAATATGGGCATCTTCCGCCGGGGATTTGACCCAGAATTCGAGTTCGGTTCCGACTGTGAACAAGACCTCATCAATTTCTGACGGTTTCAGGTGTTCCAAGCCGGCGATTTTTCCGGTTTTCTTCAGTAATGCCTTGATCTCATTCCCGACATATTCAAGGGTCTGTGTCAACAGGGAACGCGAGTCTACCCTCAATCCGTTGTGTACGAGGAATGACGGAATCCTGAGCGTGCCGACCGGCAAGCCGGTTTCTTCATCTTCCGATTCATAGTTGTAGTCAATGTACCAATTAACGCTGGGATCAACATACATATCCACCTTGGCATTATTCAATGTTGCGATTCCGGTCAGCACGACGGATGAACCGTCCGTCTGCACGGCATGTCCCGAATAAAAATCATCGATATCCTTCAGAAAAACCCGGACAGGGATTTTTTCATCCGTGTCATTGCCCGCCAGGTCGATTCCCACCATGGAAACGAATTTAATTTCCGGGTGGCTTTTCAGAATGTGCAGAATCTCTTTTTTGTCGTACTTGTTGGCAGGGATTACATAAAGCAGTTCCTTGGCCATGTTCAACACCCCTCTTATTATTTTTCTGTTTTTTGTTTAATAAAAAAAGCCAAATCTGACAAGGAGTCCCCTCTCCCATCAAATTTGGCTTCTTTGCCAAAAATTATCGGTTTCTTGAATTGAGATTATTGTACCTAAGAATACAGACCCTGTCAACAAAAAAAGATGAGATTTTGCAAAAAAACATAAAGTTTTTTACAAAATCTCATCAAATTTCATTGTGACAATATTATTTCGCTTTGGGGAAAAGGATGGTCTTTTGTCCTTTATTCCATTGAATGATCATAACCTGCTTGTCCGCCTGTCCTTTGGCGTCGAAAGTAGTCGGTCCCTGAACGCCTGCCAGCTCTTTTACTTTTGCCAGCTGGTCGCGCAAAGCAACCCGGAATCCTGCAATGTCCTTGGTGTCGCCCATTTTCTCCATGGCGTCCTTGGCAATGTAGACGGATTCATAGATAGCGGCGGCGAACATGTCGGGATCAACATTATATTTTGCTTTATAGGCCTTGATAAAGTTCTGGGCCAGAGGATTCGGGGAAGCATTTTCAAAATAGCTGGTAGCAATCAACCCATCGTTGGAACCGGCGGCAACGTTGTTGAAGTCATAGGAAGACAATCCGCCGAATCCGTAAAGCTGCGCCTTGATTCCCAGTTCCTTGACCTGGCGTGTGATCTGCGAGCCTTCAGACAGATTTCCGCAGATAATGATCCCTTCCGGTGCGTTGTTTTTAATTTTGGTCAACTGCGCGTAGAAATCCGTATCGCCGATGGAATAAGATTCAGCGATCATGGAACCGCCATTTTTCTTGATGTAGTTCTGCACGGCAATCATCAGGCCCTTGCCGTAATCGGTATTTTCATGAAGCACGGCGAACTTGCGCAATTTTGATTCTTTGTAGATGTAATTCATGAGTTGTTCCGCCTGCATCGGATTGGTAGCCGAATTGCGGAATACAAATTTGTTCCCGGACTCCGTAATCTCGATCGCAACGGCAATCGGAACCAGCATGGAAACTTTGTCCCGCTCGATAATCTTCATGTCCGCCAAGGTGGTGGAACTATTGAAAGTACCGATCAGGAAGGACACTTCGTCTTTATTGATCAGTTTTTCCGTAGCGGAAACCGATTGTGCGGGAACCGAAGCGTCGTCTTCAAACATGGCAACCAGTTGACGGCCTTTGACGCCGCCGGCTTTGTTGATTTCTTCGACAGCCAGGTTTACGCCCTGCTTCATGCTTTGGCCCGGTTTGGCATTGGGTCCGGTATAGGGTCCGATAATACCGAATTTAATCGGCTCTTTCGCTGCGCTTTTCGCGGGTTCCTTGGCTCCGCCGCCGCAGCCGGCGACAAGGGATGCCATCATGACTCCGGCAAGTGCGAATGCGCACAGGGACTTGGTTTTCTGCTTCAGCATGTACAAATCATTCCTTTCATTTTTATGAATATTTTTATTCACCCAGGTAGGCTTTCCGCACATGATCATTATGCAGCAAATCGGCTGCAGGCCCGAAAACCGAAACGCAACCCGTCTCCAGAACATAGCCCCGGTGTGCTATGTTCAAGGCTTGCCATGCGTTCTGCTCGATCAGAAGCACAGTCATGCCTTCCCGATTGATTTCCTGAATAATTTCAAAAATCTTTTCCACGAGTAACGGAGCCAGTCCAAGCGAAGGTTCATCCAGCAGGAGCAGTTTGGGCTTGGACATCAGCGCGCGGCCGATCGCCAGCATCTGTTGTTCGCCGCCGGACAACGTGCCGCCAAATTGTGTACGCCGCTGCGCCAAAACAGGAAAAAAATCAAAAATCTTCTCGTAGTCGGATTGCAGACTTTTTTTATCTTTACGGGTGTAGGCGCCCAGTTCCAGATTTTCCATGACCGTCATCCGGGGA
>CAZSRN010000154.1:0-5688 GCA_964609115.1 uncultured Veillonellaceae bacterium
CCCCCTTTGCCGCATATTCCAGTCCCTTGTCCACCAAAAAGACAAGGTCTTTGAATTTCGAGGGAACCGGGTCGCCAACCTGATAGCGCATGACTTCGACGAATCCGCCCAGCCCCAGCCAAAAGCTCTTGGAGCGGGGTGATTTTCCCGATTCCGCCGACAAAAGCAAAAACCGATGTTTCATGACATCCGTTCTCGCTTTCCATTCCCGGAGGATCTTCTCCTCATCGGCCACGCCACGATGCGTCCAAATGATGTAATCATCCGAGTAAAACTCGGCTACTTTCCCCAGCATGCCATCCTTGACAAAAGTCATCCGACGGTATACGCCTTCCATACCCTGAACCTGCCAAAAGGAAAATCCGACATACTCCCAATAAGGCTGCATGTCTTTTAACTTTAAAACATCCTGCAATAGAGTTTTTCCTACCTCTCCACAATTCATTATAACTATGAGTCAGATTAACCAGACAACCGCATCATTTTCTTACACTCTCATAATATACTCCATCGAAAGGGAGAATTCCTTCATTTGTAAAACGTTTTTGTAAATTTTCTAATATTTTACGAATGAATCAAATCCCGAATCGCCTGCATAACCCGAGCGCCAATGTCCGAAGCTTTTTCCCCATTCGCCGGTTTCAGCGGCGGATCGGCAATCGGTTCGCCAAAAGACACCCGCACCTGTGGAAACCGGCAGCCTTTGCTGAATATATGCCGTGTTCCCGCGATGCCGACCGGAATGACCGGAACCTCCGCTTTGCCGACAATCAATGACAGGCCCGGTTCCGCATCCTTTAATTGCCCATCCTTGCTGCGGGTTCCTTCCGGGAAAATCACCACCAGCTCTCCCTGTTTCAGCAAATCGATGGCATAACGAATCGCGGCCCGATCCGGGGCGCCCCGCTTCACGGGAAACGCCAGGAGCGTCCGTATGATCCAGCCGAATGCCGGATTTCGAAACAATTCCGATTTGGCCATAAAATGAGTCCGCCGCCCGCATAACGCCAGCGCTACCAGCGGAATATCCCAGATACTTTGATGATTGGGCGCAATGATTGCGCCTCCGTCCGGTATGTTTTCCAGTCCGGTCACCCGCCAACGGAACAATACGCGGAAAAACGGCCAAAAAAAAGCAGCCAGTACATAAAAAATCAGTGTATACATAGCCCGCACCGTCCGTTGTACACTTCCACTATTTTTTCGACCACCGCTTCAATCGCTATTCCCGTGGTATCGACCAAAACCGCATCCTCGGCCTGCCGCAGGGGAGCCATCTCCCGTTCCCGGTCCTGCCTGTCGCGTTGCTCGATTTCCTGCTGCAACTCCTCAAGGTTGGGATGATAGCCCTTTTCCTTCATCTCCAGCCAGCGCCGCCGCGCCCGTTCTTCCACGGATGCCGTTAAAAAAATCTTGGTGCAGGCTTCCGGTACAACAACCGTTCCGATGTCCCGGCCATCCAGCACCACTTTCCCCCCGGCGGCCATTTCCCGCTGCAATCTCACCATTGCATGACGAACCGCCGAAACCTGGGACAAAAGCGGCACAGCCGCCGTTATCTCCGGTGTCCGGATTTTGTCGGTCACATCTTCTCCATCGGCCCACACTTTTAAAATTCCGTCACTCTGCGTGAAATGCACGTCGATTTGCCCGACAAGAGATGAAATCCGCTCCCCGTCCGTCAACGCAATGGACTGATCCAGCACGCGAGCCGTAACCGCCCGGTACATCGCTCCCGTATCAATATAAATAAAACCCAACGTCCCGGCTACTTTTCTGGCGACGGTGCTTTTTCCCGCACCCGCCGGACCATCAATCGCTATGACATTTTGCTTCATGGACGGCAAGCCTCGATTGCATCAAAAAATCCGGGGAAAGAAATGTCAACGCACGCAGTATCGTCCAAAGCGACGCCCGCGCCGGCCATCCCCGCTACTGCCAGCGACATGGCTACCCGATGGTCGCCGTAGGTTTTGCACTCCGCAAAATGCAGCAGGCCCTTACCCTCAATTGTCAGACCATCCTCACGTTCCGCGACTTTTCCGCCCATTCGCACCAACTCACAGGCCATCGCCCGCAGCCGGTCGGTTTCTTTCACCCGCAACTCCGCCGCTCCCTGAATCTGCGTCTGCCCTTCCGCGAAAAGAGCCGCTACGGCCAGAATGGGGATTTCATCAATCAGCCGGGGAATCATTTCCGAACTGATCGACACCCCATGCAAAGACGCCGAACGAACACGCAGGTCGGCAACCGGTTCTTCCCCGCTCAGCCGTTCATGAAGCACTTCAATGTGAGCGCCCATCTCCCGCAATACGTCCAGCAAACCGGTCCGGGTGGGGTTGACCCCGACATGGGTAAGCAGCAGTTCACTGCCGGGAATAAGGGTTGCCGCCACCAGGAAAAAAGCCGCCGAGCTGAAGTCACCCGGAACTTCGATGATTTCAGGGGCTTTCAGCGCACTGACGGGATTGACCGTAACCGTCAGGCCTTTCCGCAATATGTTCACGCCGAACTGGGCAAACATTCGCTCGGTATGATCGCGCGACAAGTACGGCTCCGATATTTTCGTCGGGGACGAGGCGTATAACGCCGCAAACATGATGGCCGACTTCACTTGAGCGCTGGCCACAGGCAGAGTATAGTCTATGCCTGTGAGATTCGCGGCGGGCGTAACGGCAACCGGCGCATAACGGGAATTCTCGCGTCCGACGAGGCGGCCTCCCATTTGCGTCAATGGCGTAATAATACGGGCCATGGGACGCCGACGCAAAGAGTCATCCCCGGTGAGCACGGAAAAAAAAGATTGTCCCGCCAGCAAGCCGCTTAACAATCGAATGGTCGTTCCGGAATTCCCGGCGTCGAGCACATTATCCGGTTCGGACAAGCCGTACAACCCTTTTCCCTGAACGACCACCTCGCCGCCGGGCTGAATGTCGACAGAAACGCCGAGCGCCCTCATGCAGGATACGGTGGACAAGCAATCCTCCGCCGCCAGAAAATTACGGACTCTGACCGGCGTATCCGCCAAGCCCGCCAACATAATACTGCGATGCGACAGGGATTTGTCTCCGGGAATCGCCACGGTTCCCGTCAGAGAACGCGCTGTTTCGACTGCCTTGTGGGTCATCATCATGGCCATCATCCTCCCATCCTTCCTACCTTCCAACCGCCGCTTATTCTTTGCCGGCCAGCTCCTGCAACTGCGCCAGTTCTTCCGCGCTCAATTCCCTGAGCGAGCCCGGCGCCATTCCCTCGATGGTCAAAAACGCATATCGTACCCGTTTCAGCCTTCGAACCGTAAGTCCCACCGATTCCATCATCCGTCTCACCTGGCGGTTTCGTCCTTCATGAATCGTAATTCGCAAGCGCCAAAAACCGTTCTCCGCCAATACCGGCAGCGTCGCTTTCGCCGGAGCCGTCAGGCCGTCCGCAAGATTCACGCCCTGCGTCAACTTCTGAAGCACTTGCTGCGTCGGATACTCTTCCACATCCGCCTCATACTCTTTGTCCACCTCGAACCGCGGGTGGGAGAGGCCCTGCGTCAGCGCTCCATCATTGGTCAACAGCAACAGCCCTTCGGTGTCATAGTCCAGCCGCCCCACCGGATAAACCCGGTGCGCAATCCCGGAAGCGGCGACAACGTCCGCCACCGTTTTGCGTCCTTCCGGATCATTCAGCGAGGTAATGACTCCATATGGCTTGTTCAGCAAAAAATATACGGACTCGGCGCGCCGCAGCGGCTTGCCGTCGACTTCAATCCGGTCCATATCCCAGTCCGCTTTCGCGCCGAGTTCATCCGCCACTTGCCCGTTGACGGACACTCTGCCCGCCAGAATCCATTCTTCCGCCTGACGGCGGGAGGCCAGCCCAGCCGCGCTGATCATCTTCTGCAGACGTTCGGCGCTCATGGTTTGGATGCGTCCTCCGCTTCCGTCACCGGCTCCGGTTCCGGCAATGCAGGCAGTTCATCAATACTGTTCAACCCAAAACAACTTAAAAATTCTTCGGTGGTGCCAAATAAAATCGGTCGGCCAATGGAGTCCTTGCGGCCCACTTCCTTGATCAGGCGCCGCTCCACCAATGTATTGATCACGCCATCCGATTGAACGCCGCGAATGTATTCGACTTCCTGACGGGTGACCGGCTGCTTGAAGGCAATGATGGACAAGGTTTCCATCGCCGCCGGCGACAAGCGGGCATCCTGATGCATGGCCAGTTTTTCCACCACGGACGCCAGTTCCGGACGCGCACACATTTGCCAGCCGCCTGCCACCTTCATCAGGCACAGCCCCCGTTCCGGCCTGTCCATGTCCGCTTGCAAATCCTGCAGCATTTCCAGCACATGCTCAATCGGGATATCCAAAAGTTCCGACAACCGTTCCGGTTTCAGCGGATCACCGGCTGCAAACAGCATGGCTTCCATCGGACCTTTTAAATGCTGATAAAACATCGTTGTTTCATTCCCTCCGTGTCAGAAAGATCGGCCCGAAAACCTCCGGTTGGCGCACCCGTATGTTGTGCATGCGGATCAGTTCCAGTATGGCCAGGAAAGTGCTGACCATTTCAGATTTCGAACCGGAACGTTTCAATGCCTGACGAAATTCCAGCGGTCCCTGACCAGAATCCAGCAATTCCAGAATATCCTTCATCTTGTCCTGTACCGTCACTTCTTCCCGGGCAATCGTGCGAAACTCCTCCGCAACCGATTCCCACAGGGCCGAAAAAGCGCTCAGCAAGTCCTCGATCGTCAATCCCTGGGGCAACGCCCGTTCGAGGGTAAATACCTGCGGCAAGCGGTGGATATACCGCTGACGCTGTTGCAGCAATTGATGCAACGTATCTCCCGCTTCGCGGTATCTCCGGTATTCGATCAGTTTTTCGACCAGCGCGGCGCGAGGATCTTCCTCTTCTTCCCCTCCGCTCTCTTCCGGTTTTATCGGTTTCGGCAGCAGCATCCGCGATTTAATCAGCAGCAGCGTGGACGCCATCGTGAGAAATTCCGTCGCCACTTCCATGTTAAACTCGCTCCAGGCCCGCAAATAAGACAAGTACTGCTCCGCCACCGCCGCCACCGGAATGTCATAGATATCAATCCGGTTTTTCTCGATCAGGTGCAGCAACAGCGCCAGCGGTCCTTCAAACGCTTCCAGCTTGATATTGTATTCTTCGGCGCTCATCCCAAATGCAGGACGGAACGGACCTGGTCCATCGTCGCTTGCGCGGTTTCACGGGCCTTTTTTGCTCCGTCATCCAAAATATCCTGTACATCTTTGGGCCGTGACGCCCAATCCTGACGGCGATGGTGAATATCGGCCAACGCCTCCACCATATGCTCCGCCAGACGTTTTTTGCAATCGACGCAACCGATGCCGGCCGACCGGCATTCCGTCTCAATGCACCCCAGCTCGTCCGCACTGTACAATTTGTGGAATACAAACACCGGGCATACTTCCGGGTGTCCCGGGTCGGTCCGTTTGATCCGTTGGGGATCGGTCACCATCATTCGAACCCGGGCACGCAATTCATCCGGGCCGGCGGCAAACGCAATTTCGTTGCCGTAGGATTTGCTCATTTTGCGACCGTCGATTCCCGGCACCACCGGCGCAGCGCCGATGAACCCCTTGGGTTCCGGGAAAACATCCTTTTTATAAAGAAAATTAAAGCGGCGAACCATTTCGCGCGCCAATT
>CAZSRN010000155.1:0-5674 GCA_964609115.1 uncultured Veillonellaceae bacterium
GCGGATTGTGTATCGATATTACCGGCGGAATCAGGTTCCCACCCGCACACTTTATATCCGTCCACCACCAGGTTCCCGGATGAGTCCACGCCAAAATTACCGGCGCGGGTAAAATAAAAAGTATCTGCCGTACTGCCTTCCAGAATGAAATACCCACTGCCGTCAATCGACACATCCGTGCCGACTCCGGTCGACTCAGTACTGCCCACTGTTGTGTCTGTCGTCACAGAAGCTATGCTGACACCAAGACCTACTTGCTGCGCGTTGGTTCCTCCGGTATTTGAGGCTTCGTTGGCCGCTGTTGCGCCACTCAACGTCTGACTAAGCAAATCGGAAAATGAAACGTCTTGGCTTTTGTAGGCAACCGTACTGACATTGGCAATGTTGTTTCCGATTACATCCAGCTTGGTCTGCTGGGATGTAAGGGCGGATAATGCCGTATACATTGACATATTTAGTTTTCCCTCCCGACAATTCTATTTCTTCCGTCAATCGGAAATAGAAGTCAGCCTCCCCCGAAGGGGTCCAGCTGATGCCTTATCCAATTTTTATCAAGTGGTTGTAGTATCCGTTGTGTCTGTTGACGCTGAAGACGTGCTGTTGACTCCGACCAAATCATCATAACTGACACTGGCGCCGTCGATGGTTAAATACACTTCACCGCTTTTTACCGTCACCGCCGTTACTGTTCCGGTCGCCGTAGAGGTAGTGCCTGAGGAGTCCGTTGTATTGTACGTCACGTTTTGATCAATCAGGCTATAGGCTTCATAGGCTTCCAATGAACTCCCGAGACTTTCCAGTTGTTGTAGCGAACTCATCTGCGCCATTTGCGAAATCAACTCCGTGTTTTCCACCGGATCCGTCGGATCCTGATTTTGCAATTGCACGCACAAGATCTCAATAAAAGATTCGAAACTCGCCAGATCACTTGTGCTTGCACTACTGCTGAGAGTGCTGGATGACGCCGTTACCGTTGAGCTGTCCACGACCGAAACACTGGTACTCATTTCATTCACTCCTTTAATCATTTACTGTTGCGGATCGCCGCATTTCTCCGTCGACTATAATCCTGGATATTTTTCTTCATTGAGTATTTCCTGATCTCTTGTTAGATTTTTGTTTGAAAATCCGTTGTCATAAATTTATATTCTCTTTGAAAACGAACACCGTTTCGCAATAATTCATCTAAAAGCTTATTTTATAGCCTGTTTGTCCAATTACAGTGCAGCAAATTTATATTTTGCGTTAATAAAAATTAAACGATTTTCTAATATCTCCCCCCTATAATTCAAAAGGAATGCTAAGGAAGCAATTCATACTACAAGGATGTAGCCATACCGGGGGAGCTCTCTCATGAAACTTCTGTTAGCGGAAGATGAGCCAAAACTCGCCAGCGCATTATCTTATCTGATGAAGAAAAACGGATACATCGCCGATGTTGCTGCCGATGGAGAAACCGCCCTTGAGATGGCCGCCACAGGCGTGCATGATATGCTGGTCTTGGATCGTGTGTTGCCGTTGCGTGACGGATTGTCTGTCCTTAGAGAATACCGCGCATTGAATTTTGAAAATCCGGTTCTGTTTTTGACAGCTCTTGACTCCGTTCAGGATCGGATTGAGGGCTTGGATGCCGGTGCTGACGATTATATGGTCAAACCATTTTCTTCTACCGAATTGCTCGCCCGAATCCGTGCACTAACCCGCCGGGCCGTTCCGGCAGAAAAAAAAGATACGGTTGCCGTTGCGGGAATTTTTCTTGATCCTTCGCGCAGTGAAGCCAAAATTTGCGACTCATGGGTAAAGCTGACCGTAAAAGAATCCATGATTTTGGAATTATTAATGCGAAACTTTGGTCAAGTGATTCCCACAGACCGTATTCTGGAAAAAGTTTGGGGCGAGCACTCCGCCGTTTATCGACCGTATGTACATTTGTATATTCACTATCTGCGAAAAAAACTACCCACAATTTGTTTAAAAACCATTCATGATGTAGGCTATTGCCTGCAATAATTTTTCCTATCAATATCAAACACCGCACAGAATTTTTCTGTACGGTGTTTTTTTGAGCGCAAAATTATTTTTTCGTGTTTCAAGTTTCAAACGTTTTTCTAATAACATCCGTCGAGAAAGTAGGTAATCGATAGGAAGGAGGAGAGTCCAGTGAAATAGATAAGTGGATGTTACAAGTGATCGGCTCTGGCCCATCCGGAAGGTTTCCGGATAAGATCCAAAAGATGGAGTAAGGAAACTCCATAAAAATTTCAAGGAGGAATAACACCATGATTATCAATCACAACATGGCATCTCTGAACACATTGAATTCCCTGAACTCCAACAACACGACCATGCAGAAATCGCTGGCCAAACTTTCGTCCGGGCTGCGCATCAACACCGCCGCCGACGATGCCGCCGGCCTGGCAATTTCCGAAAAGATGCGCGGCCAAATCAGTGGTCTGGATCAGGCCAGCGCCAACGCCGATGACGCCATCTCGCTGTTGCAAACAGCAGAAGGCGCGCTTGACGAAACCACCAGCATCCTGCAGCGCATGCGTGAACTGGCTGTAGAAGCTGCCAGTGACACTCTCACCGACAGCGACCGGACAGACATTCAGTCCGAGTTTAGCGAACTCACTGCTGAAATCGACCGGATTGCGACCACAACCCAGTTCAATACCAAAAATCTATTGGACGGTTCGATGAGCGCAGCCTCAGGTGCCTGCGCCAACGTATCCACAAACACTTCTTTGCTTGCAAACACATTAGGTACTTGTCTTGTAACTGCGTTGTCGGATACTTCGGGCAACAGCTTGGGTATCGCCGCCGGCGATACCGTTACCCTCAGTTATGTAGTCGATGGTGAAATGATCACCTGCACAGCTACGGTGGCTGCCGGTATGGACATGGACACTTTCATGGCCTGCTTCGATAGTTTGGCCTGCACAGCGGCAAGCGGCGGCGGCGCTACAATTGCTTACTGCGCCACTTCCATTACAATGACCGCAACTTGTGTCGGCAGTACCAGTGCAATTTACGGAGTCACATTTACCGTAGCTGATTCGGACGGCGCCGAAAACGCCACCGCCGGCAATGCACTTTCCGGCTTCTCACAAACGAGTGCAGCCACAAACAATCAATGCAATGGTTCGGCCACCGTTCTGATCGGCGCCAACACCGGACAAACACTGAATCTTTCTATCGGCAACATGAGCGCCAGTTCGCTGGGCGTAGCAAACCTCAGTGTTGAATCCCAAAGTTCCGCCGATGTTGCCATCAAAGTCATCGATACCGCAACGGCAACGGTTTCAGCTGCCCGGGGCAAGATGGGCGCGGAAGAAAATCGTCTGGAACACACCATCAACAACCTGACGACTTCCAGCGAAAACATCACGGCCGCCGAATCCCGTATCCGCGATGTCGATATGGCCGCGGAAATGGCTACCTATACCAAATTGAGCGTCATTAATCAGGCGGCTACCGCCATGCTGGCGCAAGCCAACTCCCAACCCGAGCAGGTTCTGACGTTGCTCAAATAAACATAAAACCAACTGGATGCCACAAGAAAAATCCCTCCTGAAACAGGAGGGATTTTTTACACATGCACACCTTTTAGAATCACAGAGTTGCCATTTACATGCTGGATACAGCTGCCGTATTTCCCATGGCTGCCGTATATTCGGCTTCCGTCAAACCACCGGATCCATCCGTATCGAAGCTTTGAAATAATTGGGCGGCCATCTCTTCGCTTACATCTTCGGGCCGGGCTGCCGCCAGTTCTTCCGCACTCACGATGCCATCCTGATTGGTATCCAGATCACTAAAGGACTCTGACTCTGTTGAAGAACCGGCGCTAGCCCCCCCGGTCGGCGGCGGCGGTGGTGCGCTCATAGCCGTTTCATATTCCGATTCGGTTACAGCTCCCGAACTGTCGGAGTCAAAACTGTTGTAGAGATTCGCCGCCATTTCTTCCGTCACATCGCTGGGCCGGACAGACACAAATTCTTCCTGACTTACCGATCCATCTCCGTCCGTATCCATATTACTGTACATTTCCGAGGCCGAAAGCATGGAGGTCTTGCCCGCATCAGACAGTTGGAAAGTGTCTCCGTCTGAATTTGTAGCAACAACTCCCGTTAACGCTTTTGCTGAGCTTTCCGAAGAATCATTGCTTGTTTGGGCACCGGTTATCGCGCTGTTGGCATAGGAGCTGACCAGTAAGGAAGACAGATTGTTACCAATGGAAGAGATACTCACAGTACGCGCCTTCTTTCTTTTATTTTTTCTCCGTTCCATCGAATGCACGTAACATCCCTGTACAATGTTTCTTGTCGACAACTTCTCTTTGAAACTCCTTGGTAAAATAGACAGTCTAAAAAAATATTACTATTATTTTTCTCGTCATAACAACTGAGCCAATCAATAAAAATTTTCAGAATTTTTATTGACAATTTGCTGCTAAAGATGATATTTTGTATACAAAGTTCAGCACGGTTTAATTTTGATAATGAAAGAGAGTGCGCCTAGGGTTCCGCTGTTCTGACAGGACTGGACCGAGCGGCGCAAAATGCAGCAATGAAGCTGCGTTACACCGTGGGTATAAAATGCCCTGCGGAAGGTTTCTTTCAACCAAGAAGCTTCTGCAGGGCATTTTTGCAACCTTTTCGTTCTCCGACAACCTGACGAAACGGGGGGATGGATAAGCATTAGGCAATCTCAATTCAAGTCCAAAATGAATATAAAAAAGAAAGGAAGATAGCGCAATGAAAAAGCATTTTTTTCGCACAGCTATACTAATATCCTGTATAAGCGCCATTTTTGTTGCCGGTTGCGGTAACGCCAAACAAACTGCTCCTGCTGCTGCACCAACTCAACCGCAGGTAAAAACAATCAAACTTGCCCATGTCGTAAATGAAAAGGACCCTTATCACATTACCTGCTTAAAATTCAAAGAAGTCGTCGAAGCAAAATCCCAAGGAAAAATCAAAGTAGATATCTTCCCCAATGCGTCTCTTGGCGATGAACGGGCGCTCATCGAGGGAATGCAGATGGGAACGGTTCATGCCGGAGTCATCACCAATGGTCCCATCGGCAACTTTTTGCCGGAATTGGCTGTATTTGAAATGCCGTTTTTGTTTGCCAATGAAGCCGAAGCCTATAAAGTTTTGGACGGCCCGGTCGGACAAAAAATGTTGGCCAAATTCGATACTGTCAATCTGAAAGGACTGGCATTTGCGGAACGCGGTTTTCGCAACCTCACGAACTCCAAACGACCGGTCCGAACCCCGGCCGATGCCGCCGGTCTTAAAATTCGCGTAATGGAAAATCCTGTCTTCATTGATACGTTTAAAGCTCTTGGCGTCAATGCCGTTCCCATGGCTTGGACTGAAGCATTAACCGCCCTACAGCAGAAAACGATTGATGGACAGGAAAACCCGATCAATGTTGTTTTTGCGTTCAAACTTCAAGAAACCCAAAAATATTTCTCCATGACCAAGCATACCTATTCCCCGGCCACCATCGTCATGAGCAAAAAACTCTTTGACTCCTTTGACAAAGCCGGTCAGGACATTCTGATACAAGCTGCCAAAGAATCAGCGCAACACGTTCGCAAGTGGGGCGCTGCACAAATGGCCGAACAATTTAAAGCAGTTCAGGCTGGTGGAATGGAAATCATTCG
>CAZSRN010000156.1:0-5631 GCA_964609115.1 uncultured Veillonellaceae bacterium
GCCGCCGACACCATGAAATATTGCTGTTTGAGGCGCAATACGCGTCCTTCATAGCGCGAGTCGTCCGGGTACAGAATTTCGGAGATGGACTCCACGGAACGGCGGTATTCCAAAAGCTTGGCGTAATCGCAGTCGGCATACGGGCCTTCCTCCGTATCCAGAGGCACGACTTCCGCGCTCCAGAGGCGCAACGTGTTGACGGTGTTGTTGTGATAGCCGGCTACCGGCATATCATACGGAACCGCCAGCACGGAACGATATCCTTCGTGATGGAACAACCGTTTTCCATCGACCTCTTCTTCCCGGATCTGGCCGCAAAATTTGACGGTAACCGATTTATCCGGCTTGCGGAACTCCCATACGTTGCCGTCCTTGAGCCAGGGATCGGGTAATTCCGCCTGATATCCGTCGACGATCTTTTGCCGGAACATCCCATACCGGTAACGAATCCCGCAGCCATGCCCCGGTATGTGCAGGGAAGCCATGGAATCCAGAAAACAGGAAGCGAGGCGGCCCAACCCGCCGCTTCCCAGACCTGCTTCCGGCTCCTGCTCCGTCAAATCTTCCAACTGGATGCCCAGATCGCTCAACCCTTCCCGGCAGACTTCCAGCATATCGACGTTGAGCAGGTTGGTCAACAAAATGCGCCCTTGCAGATATTCAATCGAAAAGTAGTAAACCTGTTTGGCGTCCCGCTCGAGGTATTCGCGATTGGCCCGGGTCCAGCGGCGGGCGATGACGTCGCGGACCAATCCGGCCAATGCCTCGTATCTTTCCCGTGAGGAACCCTCGTCGCTTCCCTTGCCGTGAAGGCTTTGAAATTTTTCCAGATAGGCGTTGATAAACGCAGCTTTACTTTGAAACATGGAAATCCGCCTCCAGTACCTTTCGGTATAATTGAATATACTCCCGAGCCGATGTTTTCCATGAATGTTCCGCCTGCATCGCCATTTTCATCAACCGGTTCCAGCGTTTGGCATCGCGGTAGGTATTGCAGGCCAGCCGAATCACATGCAGCATGTCATGCGCGTTGTAATTCGCAAAAGTGAACCCGGTGCCTTCAAATGTATCCGGATTGAAACTTTCCACCGTGTCCTTTAACCCGCCGACTTCGCGCACCAGCGGAATGCAGCCGTAGCGCATGGCGATCAGCTGGCTGATGCCGCACGGTTCCTTCTGCGAAGGCATAAGCAGCATGTCCGCGCCCGAGTAAATCCGCCGGGCCATCATGTCGTCATACCCGATGCGAACCGCGACACGTCCGGGATAACGGTGGGCGGCGGCCCGGAACATGTCTTCGTACTGGGCTTCCCCTGCGCCGAGAACCACCAGTTGCAACTCTTCTCCCAGCATTTCGTCCAGCACGCGTTGAACCAAATCAAAGCCTTTGGCCTTGACCAGCCGCGATACGACGCCAAACAGGGGTACCGCCGGATTTCGCTCCAATCCGAGCGCTTCCTGCAATCGCGCTTTATTCTCGACTTTTCCGCGGAAACTGCGGGTGGAATAATTGGCGAACAGCGCGGAATCCGTCATCGGATTATAGATATCCGTGTCAATGCCGTTGGTGATTCCGACCAGCCGGTCCCTGCGCCGCGCCAGAACCCCATCCAGTTTTTCGCCCCAATACCGGGTCTGAATTTCCCGTGCATAACTCGGGCTGACCGTGCTGATGAAATCCGCATACTCCAACCCACCTTTGAGGAAATTTACCATGCCGTAAAATTCCAGGGCGGCGGTGGCGGCCGGATCATGATCCAAATTGAACATGTCGCCCAAAATCGTGTGGGGGAAAATCCCCTGATATTCGAGATTGTGAATCGTACAAATCGTTTTGATGGTCGAGCACCAGGGCGCGCGGCAGTAGCTGGAGCGCAGCAAAACCGGAATCATGCCGGTATGCCAGTCGTGGCAGTGGAGAATATCCGGAGTCCAGTCCAGACGAGGCAGCACGTCCAGCACCGCCTTGCTGAAGAAACCGAACCGCTCCGCTTCGTCGTAAAAATTATACAAGCCCTTGCGGCGGAAATAATACTCGTTGTCGACAAAATAAACGGTTACCCCTTCGTATTCCATTTCAAACAACCCGCAGTATTGGCGACGCCAGCCCAACTGAACCGTCTCGGTCGCCACCAGCCGCATCCGGTTGCGATAAGTCTCCGGAATATCTCCATATAGCGGAACAATGATCCGGACATCCACTTTTGACTTATTGAGGGCGCGGGGCAATGTTCCCACCACATCCGCCAAGCCGCCTGTTTTGGCGAATGGCGCCGCCTCCGCCGACGCAAACAAAACTTTTAACACATCAAATCACCGTTCCTTTCTCCACGACAAACGGCGATCCTGCCACGCCGCTCAAACACCGGCCGGCAGTGATCTGCACGTCTTTGTCGCATAAAACATGAGTCAACCGGGCATTCGCCCCCACCCGTGAATTTTGAACCACAATGGAATTGCGAATCACCGCGCCTTTTTCCACCATCACGGACCGGAACAAAATGCTGTTCTCGACCGTCCCTTCTATGATGCAGCCATTGGCGACCAGCGAATTGGTAACGCAGGCCTGTTCACTGTACTTGACGGGCGCTTCGTCCTTGACCTTGGTAAAAATATTTCCATATCGAAAGAACAATTCCTGCCAAACCTGAGGACTCAACAATTCCAGCTGATGTTGGAAATAACCGGCCACCGAATCCATGCGCGCGGCATAGCCGGTATGACGAAACGCGTACACTTTCAGCCGGTCGATATTTTTCAGCACGCAGTCGGTAAAAAAGTCACAGCTGCCTTGCCGTACATGCTCTCGAACCAATTCCGCCATCAGGCTTTTGGACAAAATAGTAAAACCCAGCGGCTGCAGATCATAGGGCAACGAATCTCCCGTATCGCAAACCCCCACAACCCGCCCCCCATCATCGGTGGACAGACAGGGACCGACGCCGTCATCCGGCCAGTCCCGCCCTATAATGGTGACATCGGCTTCGACGGAGAGATGATATTGGAACGCCTCTTCCACCGACAAATTGCATACCGTCCGGCTCCCGCAGATAATGACGAAATCCTCGGCCGCCGCAAAAATATAATCCAGATTGAACAAAAAATTGTCGAGATCATTGCGACAGGGTCCTTCGTCGGTTTCCGCCGGCGGCAGAATATACAGGCCGTCGCGTTTTCGCGCCAGATCCCACTCCTTGCCGGAGCGAAGGTGATCGATCAGCGAGCGGTATTTGTCGCGCACCAACACGCCGACGGTCCGAACTCCGGCATTGACCAGATTGGACAGGGTAAAATCAATCAGCCGGTACCGTCCGGCGTACGGCAGCGCCGCCAGCGGACGCCGCCGGGTCAGCATCTCCAGTCCGGTTTCGTCCTCATAGAGGTTGATCAATCCCAGCAAGCTTTTCATGTGCGCGCTCCTTTCCGGGCCGTTCGCGCTTTTTCCACGACGAGGGTGATCGGCTCATTGCCGCCGATTCGCGCGTTCTCCGCTACCATGGTATCCGGGCCGACAATCGCCCGCCGTACCACCGCATGCGGCGCTACCGTCACCCCCGGCATCAGTACCGAGTCCGTCACCTGCGCGCCCGATTCCACCATGACATTGGGGAACAGCACGCAGCGCTTCACCTGTCCAAAAATCTGACAGCCCTCGCTGATCAGGGACTGGCTGATCTGCGCCTGCCGTCCTGCGTAATGCGGCGGCCGAACCGGATTGACGGAATAAATGCGCCAGGCGGGGTCGTACAGGTCCAGTTGCGGGCGATCCGCAAGCAGATCCATATTCGCCGCCCATAAACTTTCCACCGTACCCACATCCCGCCAGTATCCCTTGAAACGGTAAGCGTACACGCTCTGCCCTTTTTCCAGCATCATCGGAATGATATTACGACCGAAGTCATGCGCCGACTCCGGATTTTTGGCATCTTTCTCCAAATGATACCGCAAATACTGCCAGCGGAAAATATACACGCCCATGGAAGCCAGATTGTTTTTGGCCTTGACCGGTTTTTCATCAAACTCCACAATCCGGTCATCCGCGTCCGTGTTCATGATGCCGAAACGCCGGGTATCTTCCCAGGGCACTTCGATGACGGCCAGCGTCGCATCCGCCTCCCTGGCCTCGTTATATTCCAGCATCAAATTGTAATCCATTTTGTAAATATGGTCTCCGGACAACACCACGACCCATACCGGGTCAAACTGATCGATAAAGGCAACGTTCTGATGGATCGCGTCCGCGGTTCCCTTGTACCATTCTCCGCCCGCGTCGTGAGTGTAGGGAGGCAGTACGAAAACACCGCCGTCCTTGCGGTCGAGGTCCCAGTGGCTGCCGATTCCCACATAACTGTGGAGAAAAAACGGCTGATACTGGGTCAGGATGCCTACCGTGTCGATCCCGGAATTACTGCAGTTGGAAAGCGCAAAATCGATGATCCGATACTTGCCGCCGAAAGGCACCGCCGGTTTGGCGATATTTTTCGTCAGCGCGCCCAGACGGGTTCCCTGCCCGCCGGCCAGAATCATCGCAATCGTTTTTTTCTTTTGCATGCCGCCCTCCTGTCTGATCTTGAGATCTCAGTCTTGCTACGGCTACGCCTTCTTGAAACAAACCACCGCCAACGGCGGAACCCCGACCGCCAGCGAATGCGGCCACTTTCCCCATTTCCCGGCGGTTGCCAACGGAGCCGCGTGCAGCGCTCCGGTTCCGCCATAGCGTAAATTGTCGCTGTTGAAAACTTCCCGGTATTCCCCGGCCTGCGGTACGCCGATCACATAGCCTTCCCTGCCCACCGGCGTAAAATTGCAGACGACAATCAAGTAATCCTCCATGTTTTTCGCATACCGGATATAGCTGACAATGCTGGAAACCCGGTCGTCCGCATTGATCCAGCGGAATCCGTTCCGTTGATGGTCCTGCTCCCAGAGACAGGGTTCCGACCGATAGAAGTGATTCAGATCCTTCACGTATTGTTGCATCTTCGCATGCAGCTCATAGCCCAGCAAATGCCAATCCAGGCTTTGTGCTTCGTTCCACTCGATGAACTGGCCAAACTCGCCGCCCATGAAAGTCAACTTCTTGCCCGGGTGAGTCGCCGTGAACCCCAGGAAACCGCGCAATCCGGCGAACTTCTGCCAATAATCTCCCGGCATTTTGTCAATCAGCGAATGTTTACCGTGAACCACTTCGTCGTGGGACAGCGGCAAAATGAAATTTTCCGAGTACATGTACATCATTGCAAACGTCACCAGATTGTGGGACCCTGCCCGGAACAGCGGGTCCGTTTTGGCGTACCGGAGCATGTCGTTCATCCAGCCCATGTTCCATTTATAATTGAAACCCAGTCCCCCCTCATGCGCCGGGCGGGACACCAGCGGCCACGCCGTCGATTCCTCGGCAATCATCATTGTCCGGGGATGCGCGGCAAATATGGCCGTATTCAGTTGCCGCAGAAAATCAACCGCCTCCAGATTTTCGCGTCCTCCATGACGGTTGGCCCGCCACTGTCCCGGTTTCCGGGCAAAATCCAGATACAGCAGATTGGCTACTGCATCCACCCGCAAGCCGTCCACATGGTACACATCAAACCAGAACATCGCATTGGAAATCAAAAAACTGCGGACCTCCGG
>CAZSRN010000157.1:0-5588 GCA_964609115.1 uncultured Veillonellaceae bacterium
GCATTTGCTGCGGAGAGCTTTTTTTCCTCGACATCATAAACCCGACAATTCCAAGAATAATAAGAACAACAACCGCTCCACCGATAACCATCGGATTTTGGTAAAATGGCTCCGGCGCCGGAGGGGGTGCGACGGGTTTGGTTTCTGGCGAAACAGCAGACGTCCCTGCTTCCTTGCTGCCGGAAATCGACCCGGCGGCAGGCGCCAGTTCCGCTACTGCATTTGTCCGCTTGACAACCTCCATGATTTCATCCGCATCCACCGCATAGTTTAAGGAAGAAGATCTTCCTTTCAATGTAGACATGCCTACGACATGCCCACGGCTGTTAAATATAGGTCCGCCCGAATTTCCAGGATTAATATCTGCCGTAATTTGAACCATGTGCGCGCCGCCGCCAAGGCGAAGCTTTTGCACTACCTGCCCGGGAGTCGGAGTAGCCGGTGCATTCAACCAATCTTCATCGACTCTGTCGCTGGTTCCCGGAAATCCTACGGCAATAACAGCTTCAGCCGCCTTAATATCGTCTCGGCGAACCATTTTCACACTTGGCTTGGCCAATTTTTGGTCGACGGATAATACAGCAATATCATTCGCCTGGGATGTAGCACGAATTTCCAACGCACGGAGCATATCCCTGCCCCGTCCGAGAGCAACCCACGCCTGTGCGCCTTGTTTTTCCACCGCTTCAATAACATGGTAATTTGTCACGATATGTTTCCCATCATCAATGACAAAGCCGCTGCCTTTGCCCAAAAGGCGCCCCCCTTGTGTAATCAGAACCCGGACGGAGCTATTCTTCATTGTCTCAATGTCAGCTTCAGCTGCCGCCGAAACGACCGGCGCCCCTGTGGCAATCATGACCAACAGAAATACCAGCGTCAACGAAAGAATTTTCCACAACGATTTCTGCAGGGTCTTCGCTCTCTGATTCAACATTCTTTACACCTTCCCTTATTAAATCCGTTCCAGTTTGTCCCTCGATCCATACTCAAGTCGGAAATGTTATTCGCATCTCAGTCCTTCCTATTTGCAGAAGATCCTGATCCTCGACCCGCTGTCTTCCTGTCAGCGGCGTTCCATTAAGAAAAGTCCCTTGCTCCGAACCTAAGTCCAACAAATAGAGGTATCCCGAATCAAAACTGATTTCGCAGTGCGCCGGAGAAATCGACTTGTCATGTTCAAAAACCAGATGGCTCACTGTCGGATCACTGCCCAACACCACTCGATCCGTAACTTCAAAGTCAATTTGATGCGGGGGCGGCCCTTCGTGGATATGCGTCAGCCGCATCAAAACGCCGGAAACTCCAGCGTTGCCATTTTTCGGCGAAAAAACCGGCGCCGGATCAATGGCAGCATCCGAAGTAAAAGTCGTCGGAGTTGCCCCGTCTTGAAGAAAAGTCGCCGCTGAATCTCCCGTAGCCTGATGAGATCTGTCTAAAGAATGGCGCCGACGAAACCAACTCCAGCCAACAAGCGCTATTATCAAAGTCAGCGCAATCCCTGCATAAAACATGAAATTGCCGTTGAACAATTCTCCCCCAAATTTTTTATCATTTACTTGGTTTGCTGTCTTGGACGACGTTCCTGTCGGCGCCGCTGCCGTTCCTCCCGGTGGAATAGTCAGCTGCAGTTTAGATTTCAAAACACGATCGGCAGCGGACAGCACCATTTCCAATGAGTAAACCGCTCCTTCGGAACGAAATCCGGCAGCGTCTATTTCGATAACGAATGCATTGCGAATGGATCGTGCAATCGCAAAATAAATACCGCGCCAGCCCCCATCGCGTCCATCATAAAAACGACCACCGGACATTGCGGCAAAGTCTTTCATCACACCGATTGCGCTCTCTTCGGCCGGCGTCGGCTTACCTTGAACATACCCGATAATATACAGCGGAATAGGATCAGTGGCCAATTTCGCAGTAATGTCTCCCTTGCTTATCCCACCGGTTAAATCGTTCACTCCGTCAGAAAGAGTAATCACAACCCGTCGCCCAGGAACCTCTGCGCTACCAGCACGGGCAACGGAAATCGCTTTGTCCATGCCTCCATAAAATGCGGTATCTTCATCAGACGGCCCCAAGACTGCCAGTTTTTCTTTAATTTTTGCCCGATTCGCTGAAAAATCCTGAATTAATTTCACTTCGCTGCCAAAAGTAACTACTGCCGCCTGATCCCGTTCAGACATTGCGTCGACAAATGTCGCGAGAGTCTCTTTCATCATGGAAAACTGTTTGTGCGACAACGATTTTGAAACATCCACCAACAACACATATCCGATTCCCTCTTTTGTATCTTCAAAGGGAATAATCGTCGATACTTTTACTGCCGTTGACCCAATGGTTGCAGTCAGATTTTCTTTTTGCAATCCTTTGGCCGGTACTTCTCCTGCACCGATAATGTCTGCATAAATTTTTACGCTGGGAAGTGCTGCCGTTCCTTGTGTCAACCGAAAGTCATACACCGTCGGAACCGCCGCCAATACCCCGCCACTTCTCCCCATTATTAGGATAACAGATATCACAAATACCCACCCAGATAAATAGCGCCAATTACGCATACTCTGCAAACTCCTTTATAACAAGCAGTTTCAAAAAGAGAAAAACAATATACTTATGTATTAAATTTGCTATTGCCCCAGAAAATCCTGTCAAATTTCAAAGGATTTTTTAAACCCTTTCCACAAACGGCCTTTAAGCCAAAAACAAATAGTTAAATATTTTACATTTATACTTGACTTCAGCCAACATCACTGCGATAATGTATACAAAATCCTTGCAGAAATGCTGATTTTTTATACTATCACAGCAATGATTGGGACTAAAGCTTGGGAATCAGACACTTCAGAGAGCCGGAATATGCTGCGAACCGGTGTGTCTGCCTTCAGCGAAAACTCACCCA
This sequence comes from uncultured Veillonellaceae bacterium, assembly GCA_964609115.1. Taxonomy (GTDB): domain Bacteria; phylum Bacillota; class Negativicutes; order UBA1444; family UBA1444; genus UBA1444. The sequence continues at coordinate 2,903 of CAZSRN010000157.1, forward strand.
TGAGCTCTTCCTCTGAAATATGCAGGCATGATTCATTGTATTGCATAGAGTAAGATGCGGCGTTTCCGGGCGTTAACCGGCAGAGTGATAATGTAGGGTGGTACCGCGAATCAATCCGCCCCTATCGGTTTAGTACTGACCGATAGGGGCGGATTTTCTATTATGAAACACATTTGTGTTTTACCCACATCTAAAAATCGTATGAAAGAAAAGGAGGACTATAGCATGGGAACTCGGCGCATTCAGTTTTTTGACACCACCTTGCGCGACGGCGAACAAAGCCCCGGCATTTGCCTTGGCATCGAAGAGAAGGTTGAAATTGGCCTAGCTCTGGCTCGGCTAAAAGTTGACGTAATCGAAGCCGGTTTCCCCGCCGCTTCTCCCGGTGATCTTGCAGCCGTTCAAGCAGTCGCTTCCAGAGTAAAAGGTCCGGCTATAGCCGGACTCGCGAGAGCCGGCAAAAAAGACATTGACCTTGCGTGGGAAGGCGTTCGCAAAGCCGAACGCCCGCGAATTCACACTTTTATTGCTACAAGCGATATTCATCTGGAGCACAAACTGAAAATGTCTCGCTCTGAAGTTTTGTCAGCAACTGCCGAAGCCGTACGTTATGCACGTTCACTCACGCCGGACGTGGAATTTTCGGCGGAAGACGCTTCCCGCAGCGACTGGACTTTTTTGGCGGAAATTTTGGGCGTCGCCATCCGGGAAGGTGCTACGGTCATCAACGTCCCCGATACTGTCGGCTATGCTATGCCGGATGAGTTCGCCCGTCTTATTACATATCTCCGTCAAAACACTCCTGACATTGAAAAAGCAATCATTAGCGTACATTGCCATGATGATCTGGGGATGGCCGCCGCCAATTCCATCGCTGCGGTGATAGCAGGCGCCGATCAGGTTGAATGCACCATTAACGGTCTTGGAGAACGGGCCGGCAACGCCGCCCTGGAAGAAATTGCAATGGCATTGACTACCCGCCGGGAACATTTCGGCGTAGAAATAGGATTGGATACCCGCCAAATCTATCGGACTTCACGAATCGTACAAAACCTGACCGGCTTTACACCTCCCCCAAACAAGGCCGTTATCGGCGACAATGCGTTTGCCCATGAAGCCGGTATCCATCAACATGGCGTTCTCAACAACTCCTTGACTTACGAAATCATGAGTCCTGAAAGTGTAGGTATTCAGCGCAATTCTTTGGTTCTCGGCAAACATTCCGGCCGGCATGCTTTTGAAGAGCGTTTGCGTTCCCTCGGACATGAAATCCCAACCGAACAAATCAATGATCTATTTGCCCGTTTCAAAGAACTGGCGGATCGGAAAAAAACCGTTTTTGACCGCGATATCGAAGCTTTGGTCGGGCATAAGCCCGTCGCGACTTTTGAGCATTATCAACTGACCGACCATCACGTTGTCAGCGGAACACAAGGACCGGCTATGGCATCTGTATGTCTCGCCACTGCAGACGGCCAGACTCCGACAGCACAGGCAGCCGTGGGCGACGGCCCGGTGAACGCCATTTTTAATGCGATCGACACCGCGGTCGGATTTGCGGTCAATTTAAAAGACTATCAGCTAAAAGCGGTCACTTCGGGACAAGATGCGTTAGGAGAAGCAACCGTTTGGGTGGAAAACAACGATCAGGTTTTTGTCGGTCGCGGACTAAGCACCGACGTAGTGGAGGCAAGCGCCCGTGCTTACCTAAGTGCAATCAACAAAATGGTAGCTGCCTGTGGGCGTCCTGATAAAAAATCTTATGCAGCAGGAGGAATGTGAAAACCATGGGAATGACGATGACCGAAAAAATTCTGGCGGCCCATGCTGGAAGTGAAAAAGTCGAACCCGGCCAATTGATTCGCGCTACGGTCGATTTTTTGCTCGCCAACGATATTACCGGACCGCAAGCCATCCCCGAATTTGATAAAATCGGTCGACCTGTATTCGATCCGGACAAAATCGCTCTTATTCCAGACCATTTCATTCCAAACAAGGATATCAAGTCTGCCGAACAAGCCAAAACCCTTCGGGATTTTGCCCGCAAACACAAGATCAGTCATTATGTTGAAGTCGGCCGTATGGGAATTGAGCATGTGCTGCTACCGGAGATGGGGTGGGTGTTACCCGGCGAAGTGATTATCGGCGCTGATTCCCACACCTGCACATACGGAGCAATTGGCGCTTTCGCTACCGGCGTTGGCGGTACCGACCTCGGCGCCTCAATGGCAACTGGCGATACTTGGTTCAAAGTTCCTTCCACAATTAAGGTCGAACTCACCGGCTCCCTGCCGGAATGGGTTAGCGGAAAAGATGTAATTCTGACACTTATCGGTCGAATCGGCGTTGATGGGGCACGTTACCAGGCACTGGAGTTTACGGGGTCCGGCGTTGCCAGCCTGTCAATGGCTGACCGCTTTACCATTTCAAATATGGCAATTGAAGCCGGAGGAAAAAACGGAATTTTCCCGGTTGATGAAAAAACGATTGAATATCTGAAAGCACGTACCAACAAACCTTACAAGATTTATACTGCAGATCCGGATGCTGTGTATGCGGCAGAAGTCAAGATCGACCTATCCTCGCTGCAGCCTGTGGTGGCTTTGCCGCACTTGCCGGAAAACGTGAAAAAAGTATCCGATCTACCCGAAATTAAAATTGATCAGGCTGTCATCGGTTCCTGCAC
>CAZSRN010000158.1:0-5584 GCA_964609115.1 uncultured Veillonellaceae bacterium
TCCAACCTCATTTTTCAAAGTGGTTAGGAGCGAGGTCTAAAATAAGTATACGAGGGAGTTTTAATCATGAATTTTGGCAAAAAGATGATCGGGATTGCGTTGCTGTTGATGTTGGCAACAGCGGCTACCGCCTGCGCCGCGCAGCAGAAGGAAGGCCGGATTATGCGTGGAAATCCGGACGCTGCGGTGACGATCGTGGAATATACGGATTTCCAGTGTCCATATTGCGCCAATGGCGCGCAGACTGTTGGTGCGCTGATGAAAAAATATGAAGGGAAAATCAACCTGACGGTTAAGCACTATCCGTTGCCGTTCCATCCGGCGGCGTTACCGGCGGCGCTTTATTTCGAAGCGATTGCTGTGCAAAGCCCGGAAAAAGCCTGGCAATTTTATGACGCAGTGTTTGCCGATCCCCAGCAGCTTGGCGCGGGAGAGGAAGCCCTGAAGAAGTTGGCTGTGTCGTTGGCTGTGGATATGCAAAAGTTGGAGCAGAGGGTGCGAAGCCCGGAAAACTACAAAAAAATCGCCGCGGATAAACGGGAGTTTGAACAGGCGCAATTTGACGGTGTGCCGGTTTTTATCGTTAACGGGACTGTGCTTGTTGGGGCGCAGTCACCGCAAAAGTTCAGCGAAATTATCGATGCGGCTTTGAAATAGGAACGTGAGGTTTTGAACGGGCAAGGTTTGTTAATCCTGCTGATTTCAGCAACGGCGTTTTCCACGCTGGCCATTTTTATGAAATTTGCTTTTGGCGCGGGCGTGAATTTGACTACGCTGCTCGCGTTTCGTTTTTTATTTTCCGGATTGCTCTGTTTTTGTTCTCTGCGATTGACCGGCAAAAGCATGATCTTGCCAACCTCCCACCGTCGGCGAATCTTCGTACTGGGAGGAATCGTTCATGTAGCGGTGTCCATTCTTTACACGATTTCTGTCCAACGATTGCCTGCCTCACTGACCGGGCTGATTTTTTATCTGTATCCGGCGATCGTAACCGTACTGGCGCTGATGATCGGTTGGGAAAAAATGAATCGCTGGAAGCTGGTGGCGTTGGTCGTTTGCTTTATGGGTTTGTTGCAGGTGCTTGGCGTATCTTTTGGCGAAGTATCGACTTCCGGGCTTTTGTTTGGAATTGCCGCCGCTGTGGGGCAGGCTTGCCATGTTTTATTGAGCCATACGATCGTAGCCGATCTGTCGCCGCTGTTGGCGGTAGGATGGTCGGCGATGGCTACATCGACTGTTTTTTTCGGCTGGGGTCTGTTGTTCGGCGAACTTCAATGGACGCTGACGCCGGTTGCGTGGGGAGCAGTTTTTGGAACGGCGTTTTTTGCGAATTTTATCGGCATTGTGCTGTTTTTTACCGGTTTACGATGGGTAGGCCCGTCGAATGCCTCGATTGTGATGAATTTGGAACCGGTATTGACCGTCGTTTTGTCGGTGCTGTTTCTGGGGGAAAGTTTCGGCCCGGCGCAGGCGCTGGGTGGAGGGATTATTCTTGGCGGACTCCTTTTGCTGCATCGGGGAGAAACCATGGAACAATAACAGACTTTTCGTAGCCGTGATTGCTTTTATTACAGCTGCATTGGTTTAATGACCAATGGGCTGTTTTTTTTGCGTAAGGAACGTAGCGTCGAAGAATCGTTGGAACCGTGCAGGCTTTTATGTAAAAATAGCGAAATGATTTATGTAATCCATTTGTTTGAAGAGGAGGGAAACCCGTATGAGTAGTTTGATCGGCAAAGTATTCGGGCGGATTTTTCCGAAGCCGGAAGATGGAAATCCATGTCACGAAGCAGCCTTTGATCCGGACATTATGCCACAGGCGATAAAAGAAAAGCTGGAGCAGGCCAAAGTCCGGGAAGAAGCTGCAAAAGAGGAAAAAAACTCAAAAACATAACTGTGACAATTTATGGCACAATTACAATAATAGGATGGAAGTGGGGGCTGTTGCGCTCACGCTTCTGAATTTTACCCCTTCTTCGGCTGCCGGGGAGGGTCCAAAATGTTGCGGAAGGAGAACTCTATGAAAAAAAATGAGATTTTGGCGAAGGTTTGCCAAAGCGGCATCGTCGCCATCGTCAGGACGGATAGCGCCGAGAAAGCAAAAAAAACTGTTGCGGCAATCAGCGCGGGCGGAATTAAGATTATTGAAGTGACGATGTCGGTGCCGGGGGCGTTGGATGTGATCAAGGAACTGTCGGGATTCTGCGCGCAGGAAGGGATCACGCTCGGCGTCGGGTCGGTGCTCGATCCGGAAACGGCGCGCGCGGCTATTTTGGCGGGAGCCGAGTATGTAGTGACACCCTGCCTGAATCCGGCGGTCATCCGGTTGTGCAATCGTTATCAGGCGCCGTCGATGCCGGGAGCAATGAGTGTTAAGGAAGTGGTCGAAGCACTGGAAGCCGGAGCTGATATCGTCAAGGTTTTCCCCGGTGAACTTTTAGGGCCGCAATTCATCAAGGCGGTGCATGGTCCGATTCCACAGGCGCCCTTGATGCCGACAGGCGGCGTTACAGCCGACAATGTCGGGGCATGGTTTGAAGCGGGTGCGGTGGCGCTCGGCGTCGGAGGGTCCCTGACGGCAGGAGCTAAAACCGGCGATTATGCGGCGGTCACTGCAGCGGCGAAACAGTTCGTCGACAAAATCCGGGAAGTCCGGAAGGCTTGACGACACAGAAGGAGGGATTTGCATGGGCAAGAAAGTCGTCACTTTTGGTGAAGTCATGATGCGTTTGGCGCCGCCCGGTTATCAACGATTTTTACAGGCGAATTCTTTTGATGCCACTTATGCCGGCGGTGAGGCCAACGTTGCGGCATCTTTGGCGCGGTATGGGTATGATGCCTATTTTGTGACCAAACTTCCGCCACATGAAATCGGCCAGGCTTGCCGGTGCTTTTTGCAGAAGTACGGGATCAAAACCGACTACATCAAAATGGAGGGAAGTCGGCTCGGAGTCTATTATTTGGAAACCGGCGCGTCGCAAAGAGCTTCAAAAGTGATTTATGACCGCGCCGATTCGGCTATTGCCAAAGTGCAGCCGGGAGAGTTCGACTGGCCTACCATTTTTGCGGGAGCGGAGATTTTTCATATTACGGGAATTACGCCCGCACTCGGCGACAGTGCCGCCGCGGTAAGCCTTGAAGCGGTTCAGGCGGCAAAGAAGGCGGGAGTGACCGTAACTTGCGACCTGAATTTCCGCAAAAATCTCTGGAGTTCAGCCAAGGCCAACGAAGTGATGAGCCGTTTGATGCCGTTTGTTGACATTGTTATTGCTAATGAGGAAGATGCTGAAAAAGTATTCGGAATCAAGGCGGAAAATACGGAAGTTGCGGCAGGAAAGCTGGACGATACCGGGTATCAAGAGGTTTGCCGCAAACTGGCGGTTCGGTTCGGGTTCAAGAAAGTGGCGATTACGTTGCGTGAGAGCTATTCGGCTTCCGATAACGGATGGTCGGGGATTTTTTATGACGCGGCAAACGACGAATTCTTCCAGTCGAAGAAATATGACATCCATATTGTCGACCGGGTCGGTGGGGGTGATTCTTTCGGGGGCGGTCTGATTTACGGGCTGCTGGAGGGAATGGACAACCAGCAGACGATTGAATTTGCAGTGGCGGCATCCTGTTTGAAACATACCATTCCCGGCGATTTTAACTTGGTCAGCGTTGCCGAAGTGGAAGGATTGATGAAAGGCGACGGCTCCGGACGGGTGCAACGGTAGAAGCATGGACGAAATAAAAAATCACCGGTATCAGGTTTGACGCTGATCCGGTGATTTTTATTTCGTGTGGGAAAATTAGCCGAGAATTGCTTTAAGATCGGCTTCCGGCGTGGTGATAGGCATGAGATTCAGTTTGTCGTGCAATACCTGGAATACGGCCGGAGGAAGGAAGGCCGGAGCGGAGGGACCGATACGGATATTGCGGATACCGAGGAACAGCAGGGAGAGCAGAATACAGACCGCTTTTTGCTCGTACCAGGATAATATCAGGGAGAGCGGCAGTCCGTTGACATCCGTCTTGAAAGCATCCGCCAAAGCCATCGCAATGCGAACCGCCGAATAGGCGTCATTACATTGGCCGATATCCAGCAAGCGGGGAATTCCCTCAATGTCGCCGAAATCCAGTTTGTTAAAACGGTATTTGCCGCAGGCCAGCGTCAGGATGATACAGTCCTTGGGAACCTGGGTCGCCAGTTCCGTGTAGTAATTGCGTCCGCTCTTTGCGCCGTCGCAGCCGCCGATAAGGAAAAAGTGTTTAATCTTTCCGGCCTGTACCAGCTCGATGACTTTCGGCGCGGCGCCGAGGACGGCGTTGCGGCCAAACCCGACAAGAATCGTTTTTTCCGGCTCATCCGCCGGGAACCCGGGGGCGGCAAGCGCGGCATCAATGACCGGTTTGAAATTGCGGTCGGCAATATGAACCACGCCGGGCCAAGCCACAAGTCCGCAAGTAAAAATACGGGCTTTGTAAGAATCGGCGGGCTTTTGAATACAGTTCGTGGTCATCAGAATCGCACCGGGGAAGGCGGCAAATTCTTTTTGCTGATCCTGCCAGGCGCCGCCGTAGTTTCCCACGAAATGTTTGTATTTTTTTAGCCCGGGATAACCGTGGGTCGGCAACATTTCACCGTGGGTATAGATGTTGATGCCGGTTCCTTCCGTTTGTTTCAGCAACTCTTCCAAGTCTTTCAAGTCATGGCCCGAAACCAGAATGGCTTTGCCTTTGACGGCGGTAATGCGGACCGGCGTCGGCGCAGGATGCCCATAGGCGCCGGTATTGGCTTCGTCGAGGAGCTCCATGATCCGGATGTTGATTTCGCCGCAACGCAGAGCCATGCCCAGCAAGGCATCCACGCCAAGATTCGGTTGGGTCAGAAAATCCAGAGCTTCATGGAAGAACGCCGAAACTTTGGGGTCTTCCTTGCCGAGAACCAGCGCGTGATCGGCATAAGCCGCCATCCCTTTCAGCCCATAAACGATCAGATATTCAAGTCCCAACAGGTCGGCTCCGCGAGTGGGGAGGTCTTTATTAATGACGACGGCCTCGCCTTGGGCGATTAATCCGTTTAAATCGGCAGCCGGGGTCCAGTCGGCAGGACCGGACAATGCTTCGGGAGCCTGGCCTGCTTTCAGTGCGGCGGCTTCATAAAGAGCTTTGGCCTTGGCTTTGACGGAGGCTCCCCGCCGCAAGATTCCTTCGAGGCGCAGCGGGTCGAAATTTACATTGGTGACGGTTGTAAAAAGCGCTTCGATGACATATTTGTCAACGACAGGGTCTTGAGCGCCCAGAACGGCTGCGCGGTGCGCGAACATTGAAATTCCTTTGGCAACGTGCAGCAATAGATCCTGGAGAGCTGCGGTTTTCGGATCTTTGCCACAGACGCCGAATACGTCGCAACCGGTTCCTTTGGCGGTTTGTTCACATTGATAACAAAACATTTTTTTCAGCCTCCTATCAGAATTTTTCGTCTATTTATAGTGTAGCAAAATATTGAACTCAATAAAAGAAGAAAATGGTCAGGGCCATGAATAGGGGTGAGGATTTAATGGTTAATGACCGTCAGCAGCATTTTGAAATCCTTTTC
>CAZSRN010000159.1:0-1316 GCA_964609115.1 uncultured Veillonellaceae bacterium
ATCAGCGGCTCAAATGATCTGGATGAATATATTATTCGGGATCTCAAGATGCAAGGCGCAAAAATAAAGGCTTGGGGTGTGGGGACCAAATTGATTACCTCGGATGGCGCTTCGTCCATGGGCGGGGTGTATAAACTCGCGGCTGAATTTGAGGCCGACCGGATGATACCCAAAATGAAAATTTCGGACAACGTAGAAAAAATGACCAATCCGGGCTTGAAAAAATTTTATCGGGTCTACCAACAGGGAAAAATTAAAGCAGATTTGATTACGCTGGCAAATGAAACGCTGGACAGCGACAAAGCGTTACCGTTGTCGGATGAAACCCATGCCTGGAAAAAGATTGTTCTTTCCCCTGAATCCTACGTGCTTAGGGAAATGCTGATTCCCATTTTCCAAAACGGCAGTTGTGTATATAAACAACCGTCTTTGCCGGAAATCAAGGCGTACGCTCAATCGGAAATGGAAACGCTCTGGGACGAACATAAACGACTGACCAATCCGGAACAGATGCGGGTTGATTTAAGCGATAAATTGCTTGCCCTGAAAAAACAACTATTGTACGAAGCCAAACAAGAATGGTAATGGAGTTGAACTACCATGGATTCCGGTATTAATCCAGGGGAGCTGATTTTATGAAAACGATAGCTGAAAGTGCAAAAGAAATGCTGCCGCGATTGATCGAAATTCGGCGCGATCTTCATCGGCATCCGGAATTGTCAAGTAAAGAGTACCGGACAACGCGTCTTATTTCCGAGCAGCTGCAAAAGCTGGGGATTGAGGTTATACCCTGGGGCGGTGAAACGGGTGTGGTCGGCTTGCTGCATGGGGGGGAACCCGGTCCTGTTATTGGACTACGAGCCGATATTGATGCGTTACCGATTCAAGAACAAAATGATTGTGAATACCGCTCAACCGTTGACGGTGTGATGCATGCCTGCGGACATGACGCTCATACTGCCTGTCTGCTCGGAGCGGCGGAACTATTGGCGGCGCGTCGGCACGAACTGAAAGGATCGGTCAAATTCATTTTTCAGCCGTCCGAAGAATTAGCTGATGGCGCAAAGACGATGATGAGCAAAAAAGTTCTCGAGAATCCGCAAGTAGAGGCTATTTTTGGCGTGCATAACACGCCCAATTTGCCTGCAGGGCAGGTCGGTCTTACGGATGGGCCGTTGATGGCAAACAGTATCAATATCGCGCTCACCATTACAGGCAAAGGCGGACATGGGTCAGCTCCTCACAAAACGCATGACCCAATCATGGCGGCTGCCGCGATTATCCAAGGTTTGCAAACGATCGTGAGCCGTCGAGTC
>CAZSRN010000159.1:1326-1861 GCA_964609115.1 uncultured Veillonellaceae bacterium
TCCGCTCGAGCCGTGTGTAATTTCTTTTGGCAGCATCCACGGCGGTCAGGCCAATAATGTCATTCCCGAAGTGGTGGAGCTAACCGGAACGGTGCGAACCTTCCAGCCTGCGTTGACAGACGAACTGGCGGTGATGATGCGCGAGTTGATCGATCATATTGCCATCGCCCATGGCGTGGAAACAGAGTTCGTATTTCGCCAAGTGATACCGGCTGTTATCAATGCTCCAAGCTTGGCGGCATGGGTTCGCGCGCCGTTAGCCGAGATTTTTGGCGAAGAAGGGATTGTCCGACCTCAGCCCGTTATGGGGGCGGAAGATTTCGCCTTCTTTTTGGAGAATGTTCCCGGAGTGTTCTTGTTTCTCGGTGTTGGTAATACAGAAAAAGGGATTGTCAATCAATGGCACAATGCGAAATTTGATGTTGAAGAGTCTAGCCTGGCTCTCGGTGCAGGCGGACTGGCGCAAATCGCCTTTGATTGGTTAAAGCGGTAGTCGCCGTTTTGAGGTGCAAGGAGTTGAACACCGGTTATAATC
>CAZSRN010000159.1:1871-5560 GCA_964609115.1 uncultured Veillonellaceae bacterium
TGAGACAGAAGGGAGATGGGACATGGGAGGGACTGACAGGTCGGGCAGGTGCATGCAGATACGGGGAGAGTTCTTGGCCGATAAGGAAGAAAGATCATCATTCCATATGCCGTAAGGGGCTTCGCAAATATAATAAGGGGAACTAGGAGGATGAATGATGAATCAAGAAGAGAGTCAGCCGAAATGGTATAAAAAAATACCGGGCGCCTTTGTCATTTTATTTTTGATTCTTTGTATCGTCAGTTTGTTAACTTATGTGATTCCGTCCGGTGCGTTTCAAAGAACGTTAGTCAACGGACGCAATGTCGTTGTTGCCGGCAGCTTTGCCTTTTTAGCCAAAACGCCGAAAATGACCGTTGGGGTATGGGATCTGTTCAAAGCCATTCCGACCGGCATGATTGCCGCTGCCCCCATCATGGTGATTGTGTTATTGGCAGGCGGCATGTTCAAGATTTTGGAACGCACTAAAGCTGTTGAAAATGCAATTGGTATTATTATTCGCAAAGTCGGGGTAACACAACAATCCAAGCAATGGATGCTAGTTGCGTTATCATTCCTTTTTGCTCTCTTTGGGGCAGTGGTTGGTTATGAAAATGTGATCGCGTTTGTGCCGCTAGGCATCATGGTGGCGATTGGGATGGGTTATGATCTGATGGTCGGCGCAGCCATTGTCATCGGTGGTGTTTCCGTCGGGTTCGGTACATCGCCGATCAATCCCTATACAGTCGGCGTGGCTCATTCCATCGCTGAATTGCCGATCTTTTCCGGCATGGGGCCGAGGGGATTATTCGGGATTGTATGTACTTTGTTATTAATTCACCATATTTGGCTGTATATGAAGAAAATCGAAAAGAATCCTGAATTGAGTTTAGTAAAAGGCATATCAACAGAAGGACTGTCCATTGATACAAAAAGAATCAATGAATATCAGCTTGATGGACGGGGGAAAATCGTTCTGGCGCTTTTCGTTTCCTTTATTATGGTTATTGTCTACGGTGTGCTCAAATATAATTGGTATTTAACGGAGCTTTCGGCGCTGTTTGTGGTGTATGGCTTGCTGTTTGGGTTGGTGGCGCGGTTTAGCGCCGACAAAATTGCTGACACATTCATGCAAGGCGCTTCTGAGATTGCCGGCGGGGCGGTAATTGTCGGCTTTGCCAGGTCCATTGGCGTTCTTTTGGATCAAGGCAAAATCGGTGATACCATTATCAATTCCTTGGCGGCGCCGCTGGTGAATTTACCGCCGGCCCTTTCAGCGGTAGCGATGTCGTTGGTGCAGGGAATCATCAACTTTTTTGTCCCATCAGGCAGCGGACAAGCGATGGCAACGATGCCGATCATGATCCCCCTGAGTGATCTGATTGGTGTGAATCGCCAAATTGCTGTTCAGGCCTTTCAAATGGGCGACTGTTTTCTCAACATGATCATCCCTACAGCGGGGGGGTTGCTGGCGATGCTGGCCTTAGCCAGAGTTCCCTTCGACAAGTGGGTTCGGTTTATTCTTTCGTTTGTTGTTAAAGGTATGATTGCCGGTTGGATCTTCTTGGTGATCGCCACCTATCTGAATTGGCAGTAATCACCTAAAGTGCAGCCCATACTCCCCGGGGATAGAAACCTGAAATATTCAGGACTAGCTCACGGGGAGTTTTTTTTGGCCTGGCGCAAAGAAGGAACGGTCGTGCATTTTGGCGCGTTTGGCCTTTGTATCATGGCTGTTGCTGCCGGCGGCAAGTATGAAAGTAAGAAGGATTTTAAAAAAAAATGTAGAGAATAAACTCTAGTAATACATTTGATGGAAGAGCTGGGGTCTTGGTGCAAAAAATCAGGTCGGTAAAGAGGTTCTGGGCAATTTCTATAGTTCTCCTCAGCACGGGCGCCTTATTGTGCACCCTTTCTTTTGTGTTGGCCGAGACACAATGCGAAATGTTTAGGGAAGTTTTTGCGCGGCAACAGAGTTATCCTTTATGGGCAGGCATCTTTTCGACTGTCGTCGGCTGTCTTTTTCTGGTGCTTTGGTGGCAGCTGCGCAGACAGTTTGCATTAGAGGCTGCCATACATCGCGGTGATGAAAGTCAGAACGTCTTTCGCGAAATTGCCGAGACGGCGATTTCGGCAACATCGGTGGATGAATTATATCGGATAGTGCATCGGTCGATCAGCCGCATATTACCGGCATCCCTGTACCACGTCGGTTTGTTGGATGAAGTGACCCATGAAATCGTGGTCGCCTATCCCACAGATGAAGTCGATTTTACGCCGGAACACCGGCTGGTCGGCAAAGGCATGACCGAGTATGTGATGCGACTGAGACGGGCAGTTCATGTAACACCGGCGGAAATGGAGCGATTGCGCGCGACCATCGAGTATACATTTGGTAGGGGGCCGATCCGTCATTACCTGGGGGCTCCGCTGCTCGATTCGCAAGGAAATCCGTTTGGCGCGCTGGGGCTGATTTTGATGGATGAGGAGCTGCGAATCCAGCATGAGGATGTTGAGTTGTTATCAATCATTGCAGCGCAAGTCGCAATGGCGATTGAACGAAAAAGGGCACTCGACAAGCTGCGCGAGAGTGAAGAAAAGTTCCGTAATATGACCGATAATGCCAGCGACGTCATCTGGCACCTTGACAGCGATTTCCGGTTTGATTATATTAGTCCGGCCGATGAACGACTGACCGGATACCGGATAGACGAAGTGCTCGGTACGACTATTTGGAGTCATTTAAAGCCAGAAGGTATCGAGCATGTCAAACAAAAAAACGCCGAGCGGCATGCAGAAGAGCAAACTGGCGCCAAAACAGGCACGATTCGATACGAACTGGAGTTGGGCTGCAAAGATGGCAGCTGGGTCTGGGTGGAAATCAATGTGGAACCCCACCATGATATCCAGGGGAATTTGGTCGGTTTGCATGGCGTCACGCGCGATATCACTGAGAGAAAACGGTTGGATCAGAAACTGCAAATACAGGCTACCACCGACGGACTAACGGGGATTTTCAACCGGGAACATTTTGAGACGCGGGCCAATGAAGAGTTGCAACGAATCAAGCGCTATGGCGGATTGTGTTCACTGCTAATGGTTGATGTCGATCATTTTAAACTGGTGAATGACAACTATGGTCATGCCGTGGGGGATGCTGTGCTACGTTGGATTGCCCGGCTCTGCCGTGCAGCCATCCGTGACACGGATCTGCTCGGTCGTTTCGGCGGAGAGGAGTTCGCGATACTGCTGTTGGAAATGGGCGCTGTCGAAGCGGTGGTCGTTGCCGAACGATTGCGTCAGAGTATTTACGAAAATCACTTCATTAACGATGACGGGACGAGAATCCCGTTGCGCGTGAGTGTAGGGGTGGCGCAACACCAGGCGGCTACGGAGTCGCTGACCGAACTGATGCTTCGTGCCGATAATGCTCTGTATCGCGCCAAGAGGGAAGGCCGAAACAAAGTGGTTGAAGCAGACTGATTTGTGGTTCCTGCGGCCATGCTTATGGCAGAAAGGTATGGAATTCAACCGATGATCGGCTCAGGCGGATCGTCTGGCGGGGCTCCAGAAGAATCAGGCAGAGACCGAAGTCGAAGCTATCTGAGAGCAACGCGGGAGCCCCACAAATGTGCGCAAAAATCTTGACACTACCATTTCCTGGCACATGGTACTGGATTTTTCCCCGCAGATTGCGCTGACAACCGGTC
>CAZSRN010000160.1:0-5528 GCA_964609115.1 uncultured Veillonellaceae bacterium
CCGTATGACCTAAAGCGCGGACGCATAACCTACCGTTTTAAGTAATAGAGGAAACACATATTCGGTAGCCAAAGCATAAAGGAGGATTGGATCATCATGAAGGTGAGGCCGTCAGTTAAACCTATCTGCGAAAAATGTAAGGTGATAAAACGCAAAGGGATCGTAATGGTCATTTGTGAAAATCCCAAGCATAAACAGAAGCAAGGATAAGGGGGTGTACGATTAATCATGGCACGTATTGCAAGTGTGGATTTGCCGAGGGACAAACGAGTTGAAATTGCTTTGACATACATTTATGGGATTGGGCTCACACTATCCCAAGAGATACTCAAGACAACCGGCGTTAATCCAGATACCCGAGTGAGAGACCTGACGGAGGAAGAAATCGCCAAGATCCGTGAGGCTATCGACAAAGGGTACAAGGTTGAAGGGGATTTGCGCCGCGAAGAATCACTCAATATCAAGCGGCTGATTGAAATTGGGTCGTATCGTGGTCGACGGCATCGTCAGGGGTTGCCTGTACGGGGACAACGGACAAAAACAAACGCTCGCACACGCAAAGGCCCCCGCAAAACGGTTGGCGCCAAGCGTAGCAAAGCGTAAAAGGAGGGATTGAGGATTGGCTACCAAAAAAGTTGTCAGACCTAAAAAACGGGAACGCAAAAATATTGAAACGGGTGTGGCGCACATTCGTTCAACCTTTAATAATACGTTGGTAACAATTACTGATGTGCGTGGCAATGCCATTTCTTGGTCAAGCGCGGGAATTCAAGGCTTTAAGGGGTCAAGAAAAAGCACTCCTTTTGCGGCTCAAATGGCTGCGGAAACAGCGGCTAAGGCAGCTATGGATCACGGAATGAAGCAAGTTGAAGTATACGTTAAAGGGCCTGGGGCGGGTCGTGAAGCGGCCATCCGTTCCTTGCAGGCTGCGGGACTTGAAGTGAACATGATTAAAGATGTCACTCCTATTCCACACAATGGCTGCAGGCCGCCAAAGCGCAGAAGAGTATAGTCATTTCGGGAGGAGTTGAATAGCAATGGCGAAATATACAGGTCCGGTTTGCCGGCAATGCCGCCGGGAAGGCGTCAAGTTGTTTTTAAAAGGCGAGCGCTGCTATAGCGACAAGTGCGCATTTTCCCGTCGAGGCTATGCACCTGGACAGCATGGGGCTGGACAGGGCCGCAAGAAAGTTTCTGAATACGGACTGCAATTGCGCGAAAAACAAAAGGCCCGCCGTATTTATGGCGTGTTGGAACGACAGTTCCGCACATATTTTGAAAAAGCGGAACGACAAAAGGGAATTACCGGTGAAAATCTGTTGGTTTTGCTGGAACGTCGTCTGGATAATCTTGTATACCGTATGGGATTTGCATCGAGCCGGACACAAGCGCGTCAACTGGTCATGCATGGACATTTTGAAGTAGGCGGTCGCCGTGTCGACATTCCTTCCTATCTGGTTCGCAGCAATGAAGTAATCAAAGTTTGCGAAAAGAGCAAGGAATCGCCATTAATTCAGGGAATTGCGCAGGAACTGGCGCATAAAACCATCCCAGTATGGTTGAATGTTGCTGTCAATGATATGAGTGGAACTTTAATTCGCTATCCAAGCCGTGAAGAAATGGACGTTTCCATTCAAGAACATCTCATCGTTGAGTTGTATTCACGGTAACGACCACCCTCAGCTGATGATTACTGATAGCTTGCACAGAGAGGGGGCTTTTAAAGGATGAATGAAACCAAACTGGAGACAGTAGAGTTAAGTGCGGATTACCGATACGGTAAATTCGTGTGTGAGCCGTTGGAACGCGGATATGGTACTACCCTTGGAAATAGTCTGAGACGAGTATTGTTGTCATCGCTGGAAGGGTCTGCAGTAACTTCGGTTAAGATTGATGGCGTATTGCATGAGTTCGCCACAATTCCCGGAGTTCGTGAAGATGTGACGGATATTATTCTCAACCTGAAAGAACTTTGCCTCAAGGCTCATTCGGATGATGTTCATACAATGCGCATCGATTTCGAAGGCGGCGGCGAAATTACTGCGGGTGATATCGAAGTCAGTTCGGATTTGGATATTTTGAATCCGGATCTTCACTTGGCCACGGTAGAAGAAGGATTTTCCCTTCGCATGGAAATGACGGTTGAGCAGGGAAAAGGATACGTTTCGGCTGATAAGAACAAAAAGGCAGATCATGTAATTGGGATCATTCCTGTCGACTCGATTTTTTCGCCAGTCCTGAAGGTCAACTTTATGGTTGAAGACACACGGGTGGGAAATAGAACCGACTATGACAAATTAACGCTGGAAATATGGACGGACGGTAGCATTCGCCCCGATGAGGCTTTGGGCAATGCCGCTGAAATTTTGCAGGAATCGTTAGCGATTTTTAGACTTTCCGGTGATTTGCCAGGGGTTGGTGTTGTGGAAAGCCCGGTAGGAAATAAGAATCCGGGTGAAATGACAATAGAAGAACTTGATTTGTCGGTTCGTTCTTATAATTGTCTCAAGCGTGCCGGTATTAACTTTGTGTCGGACTTGGCTCAAAAGTCTGAAGATGAAATGATGAAAGTCCGAAATCTTGGGCGAAAATCTTTGGATGAAGTCAAGAAAAAATTAATTGATATTGGCATATCCATGAGAGAAGAAGAGGACTGAATAAGGAGGGTCGAGAATGGCTTACAGAAAATTTGGACGGGATTCAAGCGCCCGCAAGGCGATGTTGCGCGATGTGGTGACTGCTCTGTTTGATAAAGAGCGGATTGAAACGACAGAAGCAAAAGCAAAAGAAGTCAGTGGATTGGCGGATCAAATGATCACGTTGGCGAAGCGGGGCGACCTGCATGCACGTCGACAGGCGCTGGCGGTTATGACTGATGAAAATGTTGTTCGTAAATTATTTGACACAATTGCACCAAAGTATAAGGAG
Organism: uncultured Veillonellaceae bacterium; assembly: GCA_964609115.1. GTDB lineage: Bacteria > Bacillota > Negativicutes > UBA1444 > UBA1444 > UBA1444. The sequence goes on from CAZSRN010000160.1 coordinate 2,929, forward strand.
CGCCAGGGCGGATATACCCGGGTTCTGAAGTTGGGACCCCGTCAAGGTGACGCGGCATTGATGGCGATATTGGAACTGGTGTAAAATGCCTCAGAGGCGGCCGCAAGGGTCGCCTTTCTTTTTAGGCATACACGAAGGGACGCGTGAATAAAGAAAGAAATGTTGCAAGTACACGACTTATGTCATATTTATCGGAATGAAAACGGCGAAGAGATGCTGGCATTGGATCATATCAACCTAGAAATTGCTGCAGGAGAATTTGTTGCAATTATTGGTCGAAATGGATCCGGAAAATCTACGCTGGCAAAACATTTAAATGCATTGCTGATACCTAGCGCCGGTTCCTGTACTGTTGACGGCATGGATACGCAAGACTTGTCACACATTTGGGATATTCGCCAAACTGTAGGCATGGTTTTTCAAAACCCGGACAATCAAATTGTTGCTTCGATAGTTGAGGAAGATGTCGCATTTGGCCCGGAAAATCTTGGACTTCCGCCTACGGAGATTGCGCAGAGGGTCGCAAAATCTCTCCAACTCGTGGGTATGACAGAATATCGTTTGCATGGTCCACACTTATTGTCAGGTGGACAAAAACAGCGAGTGGCGATTGCAGGAGTACTCGCCATGCATTCCCGTTGTCTCGTGCTGGATGAACCTACTGCCATGTTGGATCCGGTGGGGCGTCAAGAAGTGCTGGAGTCAGTGTGCCGATTACATCGTGAAGAAGGAATTACGGTTGTCTTAATTACTCATTTCATGGAAGAAGCGGTGGCCGCTGAACGTGTTGTGGTGATGGACGCGGGACATATTATCATGCAAGGATCGCCAGAGGCGGTTTTTAACCACGTGGAAGAAATTCGCGCACTGGGATTGGATGTTCCGGTAGCGGCCGATGTAGCGGCTCAACTACGCATGCGCGGGGTGGAGGTTCCAGCGGGGATTATTACGAATGAAGGGCTGGCTACGACATTATGTCCATAATTCTGGAAAATGTATCGTATACTTACATGGCGGGAACACCTTACTGCCGTGAAGCGCTTCAAGACGTTAACCTAAGTATTGAGCCGGGTGAATTTCTTGGCATCATAGGGCATACCGGTTCAGGAAAGTCCACTTTGGTTCAGCATCTTAATGGATTATTACGTCCAACGACAGGTGTAGTAACCATTGATGGTAATAATTTGCACACTAAAAACGCTGAAAAAAAACGAGTGTGCCAACGAGTCGGTATGGTTTTTCAATATCCAGAGCATCAGCTGTTTGAAGAGACGGTTTTTGATGATGTTGCTTTTGGTCCGCGTAACTTGGGGTTGGCAACAGATGAAGTGTCCCAACGTGTTGAAGCAGCGCTGAATCGTGTTGGGTTGGCGGCAGCGGAATACGCCTCACGGTCTCCTTTTCGACTGAGTGGAGGACAGATGCGTCGGGTAGCTATTGCCGGCGTGCTTGCTTTGCAGCCGGAATACCTGGTGCTGGATGAACCTTCAGCGGGGTTGGATCCGAGGGGACGCGATGAAATTTTTGAGCAGATATTGGATCTATATCATACCAGCGGGATGGCTGTGATCTTGGTGACGCATAATATGGAAGATGTTGCGCGCATGGCAAAAAGGCTGCTTGTAATGAATCATGGGCGGGTCGAATTTGATGGCGTACCGGCGGATTTGTTTCACAACACAAAAATTCAGCTACGTGAATTCGGTCTCAGTCTGCCTGCCATGACTTCGTTGCTTCGGCTTCTGAGGGAGCGCGGACTTGATATTGAGGATACCTTGATGGATTCAGGAGCTGTCGCGGACTCGATTCGAAAATTCCTTAAGGGGAAAAAGGGGACGAGTCTATGCTGACGGATATTATGTTGGGACAATATTTCCCGGGCAATTCTTTTGTGCATCGACTTGATCCTCGTAGCAAAATTGTATTGACGATTGTATTCATATCGAGTATTTTTATGGCGACCAACTATACAGGCTATTTGCTGCTGGGAGTATTTTTGTGTTTGATTACTTTGATTTCAGGCATTCCGGCAGTGATTGTTTTGCGTTCCATTAAGCCCTTATGGATTATTCTTTTGCTCACAGCAGGAATTCACATGTTTATGACACCAGGAACGCCATGGCTGGTTATGGGACCGCTCAACATTACGGAGGAAGGCTTGCGTCAGGGAATTCAAATGTCGGCCCGGCTGATATTTCTTATTCTGATGTCTTCACTGCTGACATTTACGACTTCTCCTATTGCATTGACGGATGCCATTGAACGCTTGCTTATGCCGCTAAAATATGTGAAGGTTCCAGTGCATGAATTAGCGATGATGATGACCATTGCTTTGCGTTTTGTGCCCACATTGCTGGAAGAAACCGATCGTATAATGAAAGCTCAAATGGCTCGGGGCGCGGATTTTTCATCAGGAAATTTACTGAAACGCGGGCAAAATATGGTTCCATTGCTGGTTCCATTATTTATCAGCGCTTTTCGTCGGGCGGACGATCTTGCGACAGCCATGGAGGCTCGTTGCTATCGGGGGGGAGCGCATCGAACCCGAATGAAGGAACTTAGGCTTGGAATTTGTGACGTTGGAGCGGCTATGGGGATGA
>CAZSRN010000161.1:0-5441 GCA_964609115.1 uncultured Veillonellaceae bacterium
TTACCTCTTCTCATCATGTTCATCGCTTCTCTGATTTCCTCCCGGTGGTGCGAATACCCCCGGAAATCTGTCCCTGATCTGTTTCAGGGCGGAAAGCTGACTTCCCAGCGCTTCTTCAAAAGAAGGGTGTGATGTTTGCGCCGAATCACGAATGCGAGCAATCTGTTCCGGCGACTCAATCTCAAACAGCATTTGTATTGAATGCTCAGTAGCACCTACGACAAAGAACCGACCCGCCATCTCCACCAGATGAATATTGCGATTCGGTCCCAATGCCAATGTCGTATGTATCGTTGAGCCCGCACTCTGTCCAATACCACCCATTCTGGAGGCAATGAAACGGGATGTAAAATAAGCCAACACAATAACGCCGATGAACAGTACAATCAAGGATAAAACATATGCCATGGTTCCCCATGCAGAGCTCGTTGCTTTCGCCGGTTCCTGATATTGCAAATATCCAGGTGCAGCAGCAGGTGTAGCCGGCTGCTCCGCTGCAAGAACCAAACTGGACATGCTACAGAGCAGCAGTATCACAAAACCGGCAATACGGAGCTTCTGTTTCGTTACGCCCCAACGGCCTTGCGAATTGCTTCCAGCACCCGATCCGGTTGGAACGGCTTGACTATAAAATCGCGTGCACCCGACTGGATGGATTCGATAACCATTGCTTGCTGGCCCATGGCGCTGCACATAATGATTTTCGCCTGCGGATCAATCTTTTTGATTTCCTTGACCGCGCTAATCCCATCCATCTCCGGCATGGTAATGTCCATCGTCGTCAGGTCCGGTTTCAATTCCTTGTACTTCTCGACTGCCTGCAAGCCATTGGCGCCTTCACCGACCACTTCAAACCCGTTCTTGGAAAGGATATCCTTGATCATCATTCGCATAAATGCCGCATCATCGACTACCAAGACTCGTAATCCCATCAGCAATCTCCTTCCTTACCTCAGCGGAATTCTCTCACTATATATTACTGCAAAGTACTGGCTCTTTCCTGCATACTTACGATTCCAGTAATACGAACTCCAAAATTTTCATCAATGACCACAACTTCTCCCTTGGCTACAATCTTGCCGTTGACCAGAATATCCACCGGTTCACCGGCTAATTTATCCAGTTCAAGTACCGATCCAGGCGCCAATTCAAGAATTTCACGAATTAATTTGCGGGTCCGACCCAATTCAACAGTAACTTGCAACGGTACATCCATAATCATGCCGATATTGGAATCGGAAGCGCTCATGCCGGACTGTTTTAGCGGCGCAAACTGAGCCGGTTGCACCATGACATTCTGTTCGCCCATTAACGGAGAAGGTCCACGGTGTTGTTGCGGCGGTGCTGCAAAAGTTTGCTGCTGCATCACTGGTGCGGCAGCCATGGGAGGAACCGGCGAAGGCACCGACATGGTCGGCATCTGTTGCTGCGGAGGCGGGGTAGGCGCCGGCGCCGGTGCAGAAGCATGCAACAATCCGTCCACCATTTCCCTGGCTACGTCCAATGGTAACAGCAACATAATTTCGCTGTCAATCAGTCCTTCCACCACCATGCGGAATGCAATTCGGGCCAAGGTTTCCCCACCCATCATGCTGTCTGTAATATTATCACGTCCAGCCAAATCAATCAACCTGACTTTAGGCGGCGCAAGATCAACCCGGCTTTTAAAAATACTGGACAATGAAGTGGCTGTTGCCCCCATCATCTGATTCATTGCTTCAGCAACCGCGCTCATGTAAAGTTCACTCATGCCTTCCGGCGGGTTGGATCCGTCATTTCCCATCATCAAATCAGCGATAATCGCCGCATCCGATTCCTTCATCGCCAACAGATTGGTTCCGTTGATTCCCTGGGTAAAACGGACTTCAACAATAATATACGGCATGGGATATTCTTTGCGCATTTCATCCAGAACGCCAATCGAGACTCTTGGTGTCGTAATCTCGACACGCCGGGATAAAAGCACTGACATCGTTGTTGCAGCGCTGCCCATTGAAATGTTGCCCACTTCCCCCAACGCATCAATTTCCACGTCGGAGAGTTGGTTCGCCGTTGCAGTCGCGGCCGGCGCTGCCGAAGATTCACTCCGCAACAAGGCATCTATTTCTTCTTGCGACAAAAAGCTGTCACTCATTTCCATCATCCTCCTCAACCACTGCACGAGTAATTTGAACCGCAATCCGGCTATTTGAGCTACCCGGCTTGCACTTGAATTTTTGTTGTTGCCCGATAATTAAGGACAACTCGTCATTTACTTTTGTATCCAAACGGACTACATCACCCACATTGAGATCCAACATTTCACCCACGGTAACAGAAATTTTTCCCAGCTCAACTGTCAAGGGAACTAATGTTCGTTCCAGTTTTTTCTGCAGCAAAGCTGAATTCGTTTGTGAGCCTGCACGTGCAATGGATGACGCTACCCAAAATGATGTGGTCAGTTTAGGCATGATCGGCTCCAACACCAAATACGGAATGCAGAGATTAATAAACCCTTCCGTTTGAGCGATCCGTGTTTGCAATGTAACAATAACCACCATATCATTGGGCGGTACAATTTGTGTAAACTGCGGATTGCTTTCAATGGCTTCCAATCGAGGTTCGACATTAACGACCTGACGCCAGGCTTCCTGCAATGAAGACAGTGCTTTATTAACTATACGTGCGACAATGGATTGCTCAATATCCGTTAATTCGCGTGATTTTGCCGGAGGTGTTCCCACTCCGCCAAAGAGACGGTCGATAATTGAAAACACAATCGATGGGTTCAATTCCATCAAAGCATTCCCTGAAAGGGGGCGCATTTCAAAAATACTGATCACGCTGGGATTCGGCATGGACCGGATAAACTCTTCATAGGTCAATTGGTCTACCGAAGCAACGCTGACCTGCACCATGGTCCGCAAGTGCGCAGACAAATAAGTATTTAAAAGACGTGCAAAATTCTCGTGGAGCATATAAAGTGTGCGAATTTGATCTTTGGAAAATTTATCAGGCCGTTTAAAATCATATAACTTGATTTTCTTCTGTTTTTGTTCCTGTTTGATGTTTTCGGCGCTTACTACGCCGGTCGATATTGCCGACAGCAGTTCATCTATCTCATTTTGCGAAAGAACATCAGCCAACGGTTACCACCACCTTGTTCTATGGCATATTTGATTATTTATCTACTACTGCAAAAGAATATTGGTAATATATACTTCATACACGGCATCGTGTCCCAGTACCTTGTTGACTTCCTGCTTGATAAGGTCCTTCAGCCGGTCCTGTTTCTGCGGATCAAAGTCTTCCACGCGTTGGGAACGCAAAACATGCAATACCGCATCCTGTATCTTAATTTCCGCGGGCGAAAGGGTTTTTCCTCCCGCCTGTGCTTTTTTGTCCGGCTTCAACTCCAAAATCACGCCAATTTTCAGGTACCGTCCACTCGTTGCCGTGCCGATATTGACGATGAAACCTTCCTTGGGATCGCCCAACTTCATCAAGTAGCCGGGCTCACGGGTAGCCGCCGCCTTGCCGCCGCCCCCCATATAATTTGAAACCACATAATAAGCGGTCCCGCCGGCCAATGCCAGAACCAGAACCAACCCAACAATCACATATATAAAAATCGGTTTCTTCGCTGGTTTTTCCTCAACCTGCTGCTCTTCAACTGCCACTTCATCCGGCACGTGTCATCCCTCCTTGGTTCTACATGTATCCTTCTATCGGGCGAAACGATTCAGTTCACGTCGATATGCAATAACCAATCGAATAATATCATCCATACTCTCTTCAACAATTATCTTTGTACCATTGGTAAGCGTAATCACGGTATCCGGAGTTTCTTCCACCATCTCGATCAACTCCGCATTCAATACAAACTCATGCTCTTTGGTTTTGAATTTGTTCAGCTTAATCATCGCACATCTCCCCTTTTGAATCAATGCCTCTCCGGAACAGTTACCCCGCTCCGGAGAGACGCGAGATTATGAATTACCGTTTCAGATTGACAAGCTCTTCGAGCATGGTGTCTGATGTTGTGATAATTTTGGAATTGGCTTGGAAACCACGCTGGGTAATAATCATTTTACTAAATTGGTCCGCCAAGTCAATGTTGGCCATTTCCAGCGAACCGGGAGTCAGTCCTCCGCGGCCTCCGGTACCGCTCGTCCCAACCTGCGGCGTCCCGGAGTTGTTGGATGCGGCAAACAGAGTGTCGCCATTGCGAAGCAAACCACCCGGATTGGTAAACGTCGCCAGTGCAACTCTCGCCAGATTCATGCTTTTGCCATTGCTGAACTTTCCGACAATCATCCCGCTGGTGTCAATGGTCTTGCTGTCCAGGGAGCCTGCCGCATATCCATCCTGTGTTGCAGCTTGGACGGTGGTCGATCCGCCATATTGGGTCAATGCCCCGACATTCATGGTAATGGATGACTGTTCCGCTCCCGGAGGCGTAAAGGTAATGGGGTTAACCGTGTCAGGCGAAGTATAGGTAGGATCACAGGCGGCATTAAACACATTGCCCGAAGGAGCTATCGATCCTCCAGCAGTATTGCTTATAGTCATTGTTTGAGCAGTTGGGCCGCTTCCGATCGAAAAGCTCGCGGGGGGGGTTAACGCCGGAGAAAATACATAAGCCGAAGTTGCAGTATCCCATGTTACTGAACCTGAGATAAGGCTCGTTGCATTGGTTACTCCGGCTTCCTTCAACTGATAGCTCCATGTCGGCGTCGGGGTCGTACTGGTATTGGTGAATTGCATCTGCAACACATGCGGCGTTGTAGTCGCATCAAAAACCGTATAGTATGCATTGTGCACCGATGCAGCCGTATTATCCAGCTGAACGGTCGGCAATGTAATCGCGGAAGTGCCGGGAGCTACTTTGGGAATCGAGGCGGAAAAACCCGCTGCTGGTGCAGCTCCGACCGTATTGGAAGGAGTTATTGCACCTGTGCCCCATGGGTTAAAAGGAGTTACTGGAACAAAGACGTTCCCGGCAGGTGCCCCTGCAGAAGGAGTAATTGTTCCCGTTCCTAATACTGGGGTTATCTCCCCGGCATTAGAAATACTATATGAAAATGCTGCACCATCTGGGGAAGTAATCGTCATGTCGTAATTGTGTGCATTACCGCTGGTATCATAAAGAGTAAAGCCAACAGTATGCGTAGAGCCTGCGGCATTAGAGTCCAGTGTCATTCCATTCGCAAAAGCAACTGCCGTTTGCGGTAATACGGTGGGAATCACTTGTGCCACCGAAGGATTCTGTCCAGTTTTATCAAAAGTGATTTCAGTTAGAGGATTCGTTACGGCAATACTGGAATCCGACAAGCTGGCCTTGGCCAACCAGATGTTATTGGCATCGTCAACCTTGATAAATCTCTGACCCAATGAATATGCCGTGCCCAAAGAGTCATAAATATCCATGGAAGTTTGTGCGTAGGAACCCGGAGTATCCG
>CAZSRN010000162.1:0-1375 GCA_964609115.1 uncultured Veillonellaceae bacterium
TTGCCTGCTTCGCGCGGGCCTTTGCCGGTGCGGACCTGATCCACGCCATACACTTTGTTGGCTTTGTTGATTCCGTTGTTGCCAGAAATAATCATTCTTCACACCTCATTGTTATGTCGCGACCCTTTCCCCGATCTGCGACATGCCGTTCACTTTATATATCGCAAAAATGGAGCCGGACATTAACCGACTCCACCCATTTTTTAAAAAAAATTTTTGTTACCGCTTGTCCATGCGAATATGGATGCCTTCTCCCTGCCGCCGATTCGGTGGAGGTTCCGCCGGTTTCGGAGCCGGTTTTGGGGTAGTGGCTTTAATCTGATCCAGAACCCGGCGACTGCATTCGCCGCATACCCGTCCCTCTGTAATCAGTTTGCCGCAACTTTCGCACGGATAGGCTACTTCAATGTCCCCGGAAATTCGACCGGACTTCAGCATCTTCAGAATTGTTTTTTCTGCAACGCCTGTCGCATCATGCACTTCCGGAATGGAAGCGCGGCGGTGTTCTCTCAGATAAGCGGCAACTTTTTCTTCATTTTCTTCTTCAATTCGGTAGCAATCCGGGCATAGCCCCGCAGGGTTCTGCATGTAAAGCTTTCCGCATTCTTTGCAATTTGCCAATCCCATGTCGCTCCATCCCTTCCCTTAAAATTTTCCTTTATTCGTTACTATTATAATATATATCGTCAAAGCCGTTAAAGGCAATAGCATATTTTTCTCCAACTTTTTTCAAAGATCGGCAAATTTTTGGCAGGAATCTGTTGTCCGGCGGCAAATATAAAAATAGCAAACGCTGAAAAAAGTACTCGCAAAATTCCAGATGTCTGGTATACTATATGTACGCTTACGAAATCATTTTACGTCAGGAAGGGTGTCCCGTTGCAGATGAGCAAACCGATCAGCCCGGTCGCTCCCGCTAAAGTTGCGGTTCCGCGCATCGACAATGAAATTGTGGAAACGTTGATTCAGATGCTTCGGCTAAAAAATCATCGTATTTGCCAACACAGCTTCCAGGTGGCCAACTATGCCGTCAGCATTGCGGCTCAGATGCGACTGCCGAAAGAAGAGATTGAACGAATTCGTATGGCTGCGGTTCTGCATGACATCGGGCAATTATCTGTTCCCAATGCGATTATTTCCAAGCTTCCCTATCTCTCCACCCGTGAAATGAGCTTGTATCGCGGACACTGCAATGCAGGCGCAGCCATGTTGGAAAACATGGAAGCCTTTACCGAATTCATCCCTTATATCCGGTTTCATCACGAACAGTGGGACGGCAAGGGCTATCCAAAAAGGCTGAAGGGCGTAAACATTCCGCTGGGAGCACGGATCATCGCTGTCGCCAATCATTACGATCGATTTATTAACCCTTGTG
>CAZSRN010000162.1:1385-5411 GCA_964609115.1 uncultured Veillonellaceae bacterium
CAAAACAAAAAAAGAAGCGGTGCGTGAGTTGAACAACATTGCCGGCGCCGTTCTCGATGCCGAAGTCGTCAAAGCCTTTATCAACGCATTGGGCTAACCGTTGGCCAACGCCAGCGCATACACGGACCTTGCGCCGGATTGACGCAGAACAAGGGAGCATTCTTCCAAGGTACGACCCGTAGTGACAATATCATCCACCAATAGAATGGAGCGATTACGGATTTTGGCAGGCGCGTTGAGATGAAACGCGCCTTTTATATTTTTTGTTCGCTCTGTCCGATCCAGTTCCCATTGCGGCGCAGTCGACCGCATTCGCACAAGATTGTCGGCCTGCCACTCCATCCCACGCTTTTTGCACCAGTCAAAAAAAATGAGTTCCACCTGATTGAAGCCGCGTTCTTCCCTGCGCTCCACCGAAAGAGGAACAGGAACCGCCAAACAATCGTCCAGCGGTAACCCCGCCAGTTCCGCATCATCCGCCAGCGACAGCAACCATGCCAAAGGCGCCGCGTTTTCGCGACGCCTTTGAAATTTCAAGCCATGTAAAAGTGTTCGTACGGCTCCCCCGTACCCGGTCAATATCTGACAGGCTTCCACGTGTTTCATTCCCCGCCCTGACACATCCAATCGCCGCGGCTTCCACAGATCATGCAGGCATTTTTCGCACCATGCGTCCTGACTTTCCATCTCGATGCCGCATCCCGGGCACCGGACCGGAAATATCAACTGCAATAGCGCCTGTAGCCATCCGTTCATGGTTTGGCTCCCTTCACAGGAATTCCTCTCCGCGTAGCCGTTCGGCCAAGAGCGAATGTCGTCGACGCATCCGGTCATTGGATACCGCCGTGCCAAGCGCCGCACTGGATCCAACCAGAATTACCCGCTGCTTGGCCCGGGTAATTGCCGTATACAGCAGATTTCGCTGCAGCATGACATAATGACCGCTCACCAAAGTCAGAATGACAATAGGATATTCACTTCCCTGGCTTTTGTGCACGCTCATCGCATACGCCGGCGCCAGAGAATCCAGTTCGCTCCGGTCATAAGGCACATCTCCCTCCGGGTAACGAACCAGCACCATTTCATCGTCCATATCCGCAACACGGCCAATGTCGCCGTTGAATACGCCCTTGTCATAATCGTTGCGAGTCTGCATCACCTTGTCGCCAACCCGAAAAATCTTCCCGGCATTCACCGTCTCCAGCTTTCCCCTTGACGGCGGATTCAGCGCCGCCTGCAACAGCTTGTTCAGGTTTTCTACGCCGCATGCCAGCCGGTGCATCGGCGACAGCACCTGTACATCCCGTTCCACGTTCACGCCCTCGCCCGGCAGCTCATGACGGCACAACTGCACGACCAACTGCGCAGCCGTCTCATCATCGGCCACTTCCCGCAGTTGAAAGTCACGGGTAGTGCGCACGTCCGGAAACTGACCCCGGTTAATCTTGTGTGCATTCACCACAATCTGACTTTGCCCCGCCTGACGGAAAATTTCCGTCAGACACACGACCGGTGTCGTTTCGGAACGAATAATATCTTTCAATACTGAACCCGGTCCCACCGCAGGTAACTGGTCCACGTCACCCACCAGCACCACCCGGCAGCCATCCGGCGTTGCACGCAGCAGGTAATACATCAGCAATATATCCATCATCGACACTTCGTCCACGATGATCACATCGGCATCAATTGGGTTTTCTTCGTTTCGCCCGAACATGGCTCGTCCGCCCCGGCTTCCGGTTGCCTCCAGCAGTCGATGCACCGTCAGCGCTTCGCGGCCCGTTGCTTCCGACAGCCGTTTGGCAGCCCGGCCCGTCGGCGCAGCCAAGGCAATCTTGCATCCCTGCATCGACAATACATTCAGAACTGCCTGCACCGTTGTCGTTTTGCCGGTACCCGGACCACCCGTCATGACCAGCACTCCATGGTTGACGGCAGCCCGCACCGCTTCGCGTTGCGCCTCGGCCAACTGGATTTTTTTATCCTTCTCAAATTTCTCCGTCAAGGCTGCCACATCGGTCTCACGCAGTTTTTTCGCTGAATCCCGCAGTTCCAGCAGGCGTTCCGCCACTTGGCGTTCCGCGTGGTACAAATGGTCGGGGTAAATCAGCGTCCCGCCCCGCGCATCTTCCATTGCCAGCGTTCCCTGCCGCAGCAGCTGCGACAAAACCTGCGCCACGGTATAGCTGTCGCAGGCCAGTTCCTTTGCCGCCGCCTGTACCAGCATTTCTTCAGGAACACAGGTATGTCCGGCATCTGCGGTCCCCAACAACGCATACCGGATTCCAGCCGCAATCCGTTCAAAATCTTCCGCCTGTGCGCCGCATGCCAATGCAATCCGATCTGCGATACGAAAGCCGATCCCATTTACCTCTTCCGCCAATCGATAAGGGTCCTGCTCGATCACCTGCACGGCGTTCTCGCCATACACCGTATGGATTCTGCGTGCATACGCGCCCGGAATACCGTGGGATTCCAGAAAAAACATCAATTCGCGCAACTCTGCTTTGGCTGAAAAGGACTCAACAATCATCGCCAGTTTCTTCGGCCCGATTCCTTCAATCTCCAACAGATGCCGGGGCTCCCGTTCCAAAACATCCAGCGTCTTCAATCCAAACCTTGCCACCATACGCTGAGCCATCGCCGGTCCGATGCCCTTGACCGCCCCGGAACCCAAGAATCGCTCAATGGCAGGCAAGGTCGCAGGCATAACCCGACGTAATGTCTCGCCGCGAAACTGCCGTCCATATTTCGCGTGAACAGTCCATCCACCGGAAACTTCGACTTCTTCGCCCGGCAGCGGCGCTCCCGTTCGGCCTGCAACAACCACAAAGCCCTGCTCCGTTTTCAGACGAAATACAACATAATCGTCCTGCCCCTGAAATGTAATATTTTCGACTACCCCGGTCAATGTATCCATCGTACAACCTTTCTCCACCATTCAGTCAGCCAGGCCGTTACAGTCAAAACCGGAGGATAAAACCCCTCCGGTAAAAAGCTGGCAACCCATCCTTATTTATTCAACATTTACGATTTTGTGCTTGATCGCAAAAAGTACGGCCTGTGTCCGATCCGTCACCTGAATCTTGCGGAAAATATTCGTCAGATGATTTTTGACGGTTTTTTCGCTGAGATAGAGTTCCCGCGCGATCTCTGCATTGCTCATTCCTTTGCCGATAAGGCGCAGCACTTCAATCTCGCGATTGGACAACCGGTCGCTTTCCACCATGCCCGGAATCGGCGGTGCAAGTTTTTGTTCTTCCCGGCTGGTAATGCCGCTAAACAATTTTTTGGTAAGTGAAGGTTCAACATAGGATTCTCCGGCATATACCTTGCGAATCGCCTGCACCATCATGGAGGGCTCAACATCTTTGAGAAGATACCCCGCTGCACCGCTTTGGATCATTTTCATCATGTAATTTTCATCGTCATGAATTGTCAGCGCCAACACACGAACAGAAGGACAAAGTTCCTTCAGCCGGGCAGCCACCTCAATCCCATTGGCTTTGGGCATATTGATGTCCAGCAGCAACACATCCGGCAGCAATGCGGAGGTCTGCTCAATGGCTTCCTCTCCGTCGGCCGCCTCCCCGACAATTTCAAAGTCGGGCTCCAGAGACAAGAAATTGCGAATTCCCTGGCGCAATAACTGATGATCATCTGCGATGAGGATGCGAATTGGCATGTTGCCCACCCCTCTCATCCGTCTATTTCACGATTTTAGCTTTCAGGAAAATAACAACTTCCGTCTCATTTTTTGATTTGGACAGGCTCCGAAAAAATTGGCCGAGAACCGGCAGGTCGCCGAGCAGCGGAACTTTATTCAGGCTCTTGGTATCTGTACTGGAAATGAGGCCACCAATCACAAGGGTATCGCCCTCTTTCATACGCACATTCGTCTGCGCCGAGCGGGTCGTGATCTGGTAGGCCGTCGTTGATGCGGAATTGGTTTTCAACGTCACCTGCATTGGTGTGGAAACCTCCACAAAAACACTGGCGGTAATATAGTTGTCGGCATTGATGCGC
>CAZSRN010000163.1:0-5371 GCA_964609115.1 uncultured Veillonellaceae bacterium
TCGGTGATGTACCGGTACCCGTATTTCATGAGAACCGGTTTGTTTTTATTGACCGCCAGGGTCGGGAGATCGGGATGAGCTGTGAAAACTGCATGAGTTTTTTTGAAGGATTGGCGGGAGTGTGCCGTGAAGGAAAATGGGGTTATATGGATGAAACGGGAGAAAGAGTGATCCCGTTTCAGTATGATAAGGTGTGCGCATTTGAGAACGGGGTGGCAATCGTTTGCCAAAACAACCAATGGGGGCTGATCGATAAAGCCGGGTTGGCAGTGACTCCGTTGTGTTACGATGCAATCTGTAATTTTACGGAGGGTCTGGCCATGGTCGTCCGGGAAGGCAAGCATGGGTATATCAATCAAGCGGGTCAAGAAGTGATTCCGCTCATCTATGATTATAAATCAGGTGTCCTGGGAAACAAAAAATTTCACGACGGAAGAGCAGTGCTGGAACGAGATGGAAAATGGGGCGTGATCAATACGGAAGGGCAGGACATAATTTCCTTCCAATATGATAACATGTTGGCATTTTCGGAGGGGCTGGCCGCCGTACAGGTTCATGGCTTATGGGGCTATATCGATGAACAGGGCCATATGGTTATCCCGCCGAGTTTTAAAGGCGCGGGGCATTTTTCATCAGGGCTGGCCGCCGTTGAACAGGAAAAGGCAGGGTATATTGACTCGACAGGCACGATCGTGACTCCCCTGCGGTATGATTTTGCAGGAATGCTGACGGATGGGTTGGGTCTGATCGAATTGGACAACAGGGTGGGCTTTGTGAATCGTCGGGGCGAAGTACTCCCCTGGAGTCAGGCTTCGCTGAACCAGCAGGAGGAAGAAGAGACGCCTGATTTTAGCGTGATTCGATTGGAACCTTTTCGCTTTCGTTTTCAGCAGGCCCTGCCTTTTTCCGAGGGGTTGGCGGCTGTTTGTCAGGATAATCAATGGGGATATATCGATGAAACCGGAAATATCGTCATTCCGCCGCGTTATGATGACGCTGGAGATTTTTGCAATGGAGTAGCCGCCGTAGTATCGCAAAAAAAATGGGGATTGATCGACACCGCTGGACAGGAAATCGTTTCACCGCAATATTCGGCCATCGGAAAATCCAAAGCGGGCGGACAGATATTCCATGAAGGGCTGGCTGTGGTGGAGCAGGAAGGATTTTTCGGCTTTATTGACCCGCAGGGCCGGCAGATTATCGCGCCACGGTATACAGAAGCCAATCATTTTTCGGAAGGGTTGGCTGGGGTAAAGAACGGAGCGGTGTGGGGTTTTGTCAATCGTCAGGGCGGGATGGCCGTTTTGCCTTGCTATGAAAACCGGCATGGTTTTTTGGTCCAGTTTTCGGAAGGCTTGGCCTGCGTCGAAAAAAATGGGCATTACGGCTACATTGATGAGGCCGGATATCCGGTAGTACCGCTTCTATATAAGCATGCTTTCGCATTTCAGGGAGGCATGGGAGCCGTGCGGGAGGAGTGGCGGTGGGGGTTTGTCGACCGGAGCGGGTGTGAAGCCGTTGCCATGCAATTTGAGTCGGTGGGTGTGTATGGCAGTGAAGGCCTTGCCAATGTGCAGCGTGATGATTCCTGGGGATTTATTGATAAAGCGGGCCATGAAGCGATTGACTTCCGTTATGACCGCGCCGAGCCTTTTTCGGAAGGGCTGGCTTGTGTGACGCGCAACAAAAGAACGGGTTTTGTGGATATTGCCGGACGATTGGCGGTTCCCCTGTCCTTTGCTTCCGCCACTTCCTTTTCCGGAGGGATCAGCATCGTTAGGCAGAATCAGAAATTCGGCGTTATCGGAAAAAATGGAGAAATAACGGCGCCCTGCCGCTACGACCAGATCCGACCGTTTCAAAATGGGCTGGCTGCGGCGCGGGTTGGCGATAAATGGGGATATATCGACTCAGTGGGCAATGAGGTGATCCAACCTCGCTTTGATGATGCGTACAGTTTTTCTCCGCATCTGGCGTTGGTGCAGTTGGAGGGGAAATGGGGCTATGTTGACCGGCATGGGTTGATTTATTAGGGCGATGAAGGATTGTAAAGCCGATTGCAAGTGAGTGGAGGCAAACAAATTCTACAGAAAAAATTTGATGGATTCTCTGCGGTACGGGCTTGCTTACTGTGGATTTTTGACAAAAGGTATGATATAAATAGGTCAATAGGCAGAGAGGCCTGTTTTCTTGTTGCAGAAAGCAGGCCTCTTGCGTGTGAATTTATGGAAAAGAAAGGCGGGTGGAATGGATTCGGTTGGCCTAGAAAACGAGCCGTTGCCGTGCGGACGAAATTTTTGATTGGAGGGGCTTTTTTATGATGGTAGCGATTGGCATTATTTTAATTCTTGCTACAATTTATTTTCTCATTAAGCGTTATGACGCGCGATTGGTATTGTTAGCTTCCGGTATTCTGATGGCCTGCGTGGCAGGTACTCCTATGGCATCCCTGAATGCTTTTGCCAAGAGCATGACGAACAGCGGCCTGATTCAGGCGGTGTGTTCCGTTATGGGTTTTGCCATGGTGATGAAGTATACCGAATGTGACAAGCACCTGATTAATTTTATGGCGTCCGGTTTGGCCAAAGTCCGGCCGATTTTGATTCCGGGCGTTGTCTTTGCCACCTATGCCGTTAATATTGCATTGCCCAGTGCAGCGGGAACAGCGGCGGCCGCCGGTGCGATTTTCGTGCCCTTGATGATGTCGGCGGGCGTACATCCTGCGATGGCTGCGGCGGCGGTAAAATGCGGCACTTACGGCAGCATGCTGAATCCGGGACTTGCACATAACCCATTTGTTGCCAAGATTGCCGGTGTTGGCGTTATGGATGTCATCGGCTTTCATTATAAGGCCAATATTGCGTCATTGATTGTTGCAGCCATTATGATTACACTGATTGCTTATTACAAAAAAGAGCACAAAGGGTTTAAAGCCGAAGGGTTGGAAGTTGAGGCTTCTTTCAAAGTGAACTATCTGTTTGCGTTGATGCCGATTTTACCGATTGTCATTTTGATTTTAGGCACAACAAAAACGGTTCCGCTGCTTAAGATGGATGTGCCGCAAGCCATGATTATCGGCGCGATTCTTTCCTTATTGGTAACCCGGAAAAACCCCGTCAAGCTGAGCAATGCCTTCTTCGACGGCATGGGCAAGGCTTATGGTGAAATTCTCGGCATCATTATTGCCGCAGGGGTATTTGTTTCCGGTATGACCGCCATGGGACTGGTTAAAGCGTTTACGACTGCGATGCTGAACAATCCGTCCATTGTCAAGGTTTGTGCGGCAGTCGGCCCCTTCCTTCTGGGCTTGGTAACGGGGTCCGGAGATGCGGCTACCTTTGCGTTCAATGAAGCTGTGACGCCTCATGCCACAGAGTTTGGACTGTCTGCGGTTCAAATGGGCAGTATGGCAACACTGGGCGGAACGCTGGGACGCACCATGTCGCCGATCGCCGGAGCAACGATTATTATTGCCGGCATTGCCGGTGTAAATCCGATGGAAATTACGAAACGCAACTGGCTGCCGATGGTCGGGTCCATGATTATCGGCATGTTGTTCTTGATCGCATAAGCTTTTTTGATGCGTAACCCCCGCGAAATTTTCGCGGGGGTTTTCTATAAATTTTATTAGGCTTTCAACAATTTTTTTGCTGCATGGAGCAGTACGTTTTTGCCCGTTTCCAAGGCGGCTTTGTTGAACTTCATTTCCGGATGATGAATTCCCGGCGTCAAATCGCAGCCTAGCCCAAAATAACCGGCTTTAATGGAAGGCTTTTCCTTAATATAAAAGTGAAAATCTTCGCCGCCGGCTGTTTTAACCGGAGCGTGCAAACCTTCAGGACCGTAAACGGCCGTTATGGATTCCGATAATAAGTCGACCATTTCAGGGGTATACTCGGCTGCGGGAATTCCTTCATAATGAGTAACGTCTACAGTAGCGCCGACGGTGGCGGCTCCGGCCTTGACAGCCGCAGTTGCCTTTTCGATTAATGTGACCATGGCGCTGTTCAACTCGGATCGCACATCCCAGATGACGGTGGCTTCTGAAGGAATCGCATTGGTTACGCCTGAATCGCAAAGAAAACGGGTGGCTTTGATGCTGTAGGAATCATTCGGGTTTAAGCGGACGGCATTGACTGCGGTGATTGCCGCAACGGCGGCATCAATGGCATTGACGCCCAAATGCGGCCGCGCTCCATGAGCGGGGACTCCGTGAAATACGCCCTTCAGTCTTTGCGAGGCGGCGTGATACAAGGCGGGGGTGGACTGTCCCAGAGGAGTTTCTTCCATGGGACGTAGATGGAGGCCCAGAATCATATCCACGTCGTCAATGACTCCGGCCTTGATCATGGCGAGTGCGCCGGTTGCCAATTCTTCCGCCGGTTGAAAGATGATTTTCAATTTTCCTTTTTGTACGGAACCGGTTTTAACCAGTTCTTCGGCCGCCGTGAGCACCATGGCCGAATGGGCGTCATGCCCGCAACTGTGAATGGCGCATAATTTGCCGTCAATCTTGTGGCCCAAGGCGTCGATGTCGGCCCGCAGCGCGACGGTGGGTCCGGCTGCGCCGCTGTCGAAAATGCCGGTGACTCCGGTTGTTCCCCCCACATTGTCTGTAACGGTAAAACCGGACTTGCGCAGCTCTTCAGCCAAAAATGCGGCTGTTTTGTATTCCTGAAAACCCAACTCAGGGATGGTGTGCAAAAAGTCGTACAAATCCAATACTCTCGACATAAAAATCCCCTCCTAACTGACTGAGTTGATTGTATCGAATTTAACGATAACTTTCAAGGAACAGGATGCGATGATGTATTTATTTTTTTGTGCTGCGGCTTCATACGGGTTAGATTTCCTGATATGCGCAACAAGTGTATCGCTTCAAGAAGAAAATTCTAATTGACTTATGGGTCGGCAATTCGTATAATTCCTTGAAGAATACAAAAATTGATGGAGGGGATAGACATGGCCGATGAGAAAAAAGAACAGTCCGTCGACGAATGGAAAGCCGGTCCGGGCGCATATGTTGCTTTGATTGTTGCCATTGTATTTTTCTCAGGATTTCTGATGAAAGTCGAAGGAATGAAGTGGGTCAGTGCGTTTGATTTCACAACACTGGGCGGGACGTTCGGCACGATGAAGGAACCTGTCAAAAACAATTTTATGGGCGCGGGTGGAATCAGCGCCAGAGCGGGCTTCCTCTTCGCATTGTCGTTGGCGCCTTCCGTAATGTTGGCGTTGGGATTTTTGGAAATTTTTACGCATTACGGCGCTATCCGCGCGGCGCATAAAATGTTGACGCCATTGCTGAAACCCCTGCTGGGAATTCCCGGTCTCACCGGCCTGGCGCTGATTACGGACCTGCAAAGCACCG
>CAZSRN010000164.1:0-5332 GCA_964609115.1 uncultured Veillonellaceae bacterium
CTCCGTCCACCATGACCGCCAGGCGGCCCTGAACGGCTTTGGCAATAGCCGGCAACACTTCCGCCGTTCCCGGCGTATGGTCCATCGCCCTTCCACCGTGGTTGGAAACCACAATGGCATCGACTCCCGCCTCCACACAGATCAAGGCTTCATCCACCGTCATGATCCCCTTTACAATAAAGGGGATTTTTGTATTTCGTTTGATATATTCCAGCTCGGCAAAGCTTTTCGGTCCCACCGGCTGCCCCATTCGTGTCATATTAATCAAGGCCGCCGCGTCAATATCAATGCCAAAGGCAACAGCGCCCGCCTTGGCGGCTTCATTGGCCAACTTTACAATGCGTTCCGGTTCGCGCGGCTTAATAATGACGATTCCTCGCCCTTGTTCCGACGCAATTGCAGACAAACCTCCCTCAAACACTTCCGGTTTCGGGCCATCGCCTGTCATTCCGAGGACTCCCGCCTGCGCTGTTCCCGAGATCACAGCGGCTGAATACTCGGCTTCGCTCAACTCCGCCTTCATATTCATGGCTGTTCCGCCAATCGCCGCCGCCAGTACCGGCATGCTCAGTTCCTGTCCAAACAAGGTGGCCGCCATAAAGGGTTCATTTACCCTGTGAACCGTGCGCAAATTCAGTTTAATATTCGCCAAGGCGTTCACATTGTTCCGAAAACTCGCCCCTGTACCGATTCCGCCCATGCCGGGCACTTCACCCGCGCAAGCGATACCGTTGCATATCGGACATACCCGGCAGGCTCCGTGAAACCGTTCCTTGGCATTTGCCCTTACTTCCGTCCAATCCATGATGATCCCCCCATTTTTACTGGATTATTCAATTTCGCCGCTTATCGCAACAGGTTTCCCTTTGCGGTAAAATGCCAGAAAAGCCATGAATCCGAGCAAGAGCACTCCACTCCAGCGGATCGTGTGATCAATGGGAATGCAAGTTTTTTCCGCCATTGAATAGGCAGCTGTTCCGAGCAACATAAACGTGTTTTCCGCAAAATTTTGCACAGTCGTGGCACGACCGGTGCCGATCGTCCGATCCCCCAGATATTCATTCAGGGTATTGACCGGAACAATGTACAAACCGCCCAAAATTCCTATCAGGAAAATCAGCGCGACAGCAATGTTAAGCGTATGCACATAACTGAGAACCATCACGATGACCGCCATAATGACGCCGAAAAATATGGCTTTACGATAGGTACGGATCGAAACAAATTTGGGCGCCGCAAGCGCTCCGACGCCGATGCCGACGCCAATCACCGCCATTAACAAGCTAACCGGCTTATTTCCTGCCAAGCCCAGCTCTGTCGGTACCCAGACAAACATGCCCAAGCGTAAAATGTTGGATATCGTCCAAAAAAAGGCGGAACCAATCACCGAAAACCTTGCATCGACATGCTTCATAAAAAATCCGATATCCGCCATAAAGTCGCGAATCGCATGCAACCCCGGAATACATCCCGTACCTGGGTTCGTGGGAATCAGATAGGTAAATCCGATGGAAATAAAATACAAAACAAACCCCAAGGCACAAGCCAACGGGATCGAATAATCCGATAAAAAGCCACCCACAACCGCTCCACTGAGAATTGCCGCGATGGTCGTTCCTTCCATCCAGGAATTCGCCTTCATCAACTCCTGCTCATCCCGAGTAAGAAAAGGCAATATTCCATATTTTGCCGGACTGTAAATCACTGAACCCAACCCGTAAATCCCATAACTGAGAGCCGGATTGAGCCCGCAAAAAAAACCGATCAGGCAAAGCGCCTTGACCAAATTGCCAATCAGTAATACCCGAGCTTTCGGAATGAAATCCGAAAAGCCGCCCACCCAAGGCGAAGCCAAAATATAGGCCGCTAAATAGAGTCCCTGCACCAGGGGCAAATAATAATCAGGGAATCCATCCCGGCGAATAATGGCCTGCGCGATAAATAAAAGGGTATTATCAACAAACGCCGATAAAAATTGACCGGACAGCAGTGCGCCAATCGGCGAAAACAACACTTTCAACAGTCGATTCCACACCTTTTTCCACCCTGCGCCACACCTGAGAAATTCAGTAAAATCGGCGCTTCGGGTTTTTTATTCAAGGATGCCTGTATGCCGTAAATCATAGCAGATGGGGTTCGGTCTGTCAAAACGACGCCCCTCTTTGTCTGGTCCCAGTGAATCCGAACCTAAAAAAATATGGTATAATTTTGACATGAAAAACAAAACAAAAATGCTTGTCGCCATGAGCGGTGGAGTCGACAGTTCGGTTGCCGCCGCACTTCTTAAACGTCAGGGCTATGAAGTGATCGGGGCCACGATGAAATTATGGAGTGATCCTCATGATGAGGCGGTTGCCAATGCAGACGAACCCGAACGAAGCTGCTGTACGTTGTCCGCCGTTGAGGATGCTCGCCGGGTATGCCAAATGCTTGACATTCCCCATTATGTGTTCAATTTTCAATCTGCGTTCGAACGGGAAGTCATCGATAACTTTACCGCAGAATATCTGGCCGGCCGCACCCCAAACCCTTGTATCGCCTGTAACCGGCACATCAAATTTGGAGCTTTTCTGCAACGAGCCCGCGAACTTGGCGCTGATTTTGTCGCCACCGGGCATTACGCCCAAATTGCGTTTGATCCGCAGAAGCAAAAATTTCTGTTGCGAAAAGGGCTGGACTCCAAAAAAGATCAGTCCTATGTTCTTTACCATTTGACCCAGGAGCTTCTTGCCCATTTTCAATTGCCTCTCGGCGGACTTACCAAGACCGAAACCCGTGAGTTGGCAACTGAATTTGGTTTTCTGGTGGCAAACAAACCGGAAAGCCAGGAAATCTGTTTTATCCCTGACAATGATTACCGGCGGTTTCTGGCGGCCCGCGCACCCGGGGCGATCATTCCCGGACCGTTTGTATCGGCCGACGGTCAAATTCTTGGAATGCATAAAGGGTTTGCGTGCTATACGGTGGGACAGCGAAAAGGGTTGGGCATTGCGCTGGGGCAGCCCATGTTCGTATCGGCCATCGATCCCAAAACCAACCGGGTGACCCTGGGGCCCGAGTCTGATATTTTCAGCAATAGTTTGACCGCTCATGATGTCAGTTGGGTTTCCGGCGAGGTTCCCGCGTCCCCATTTCGAGCATCGGCCAAAATCCGCTACAATGCCGCGGAAAGTCCCGCACTGATTTCTCCCCTGCCCAATTCCCGCATCGAAGTGCTTTTTGACAAGAAGCAGCGCGCCATAACCCCCGGACAATCTGTCGTTTTCTATGCGGAAGACGCTGTTCTGGGCGGCGGCATTATCGAATAATTATGGATTGATGGAGGTATCTCCGTGACTGATCAACCCACCCCGTTGCAAAATAAAACCGCACGTCTTTATGAAATTCTGGACTCGCTCCAATCGACAGTCATTGCCTTTTCCGGCGGAACAGACAGCGCCTTGCTGGCGGCTGCCGCCTTCCGGCGTTTGCAGGATAAAGCCGTAGCCATTACCGCCTACTCCGCCACTCTGGCCATGGAGGAACAGGAAGATGCCGCCCGGATCGCGGCTGGAATCGGCATTCGCCATATCATGCTGCCGGCTGATGAAATGGCCGAGGAAGGCTTTCGCAACAATGGCCCGGATCGTTGTTTCTATTGTAAAAAACTTCGTTTCGGCGTCCTGTCCGACTGGGCGGATCAGCATCAGATCCCGTGGATTATTGAAGGCTCCAACGCTGATGATACAGGCGATTACCGGCCCGGCATGAAAGCCATTGCGGCCATGCCCAAGGTGCGAAGTCCCCTGCTCGAAGCCGGATTCTCCAAAGCCGAAATCAGAGTTCTTTCCAGGGAATGGGGCCTGCCGACCTGGGATAAGCCCAGCGCAGCTTGCCTCGC
Organism: uncultured Veillonellaceae bacterium; assembly: GCA_964609115.1. GTDB lineage: Bacteria > Bacillota > Negativicutes > UBA1444 > UBA1444 > UBA1444. The sequence continues at coordinate 3,881 of CAZSRN010000164.1, forward strand.
TTCACGAATTGCATATGGTCAACCTGTCACCCCTGACAATTTGGGGCAAATTGAACAAGCTGAACGAATCGTAAAACGCTTTGCCGGTGGCCAGGTGAGAGTCCGTCATCATGGAATCGTCGCCCGAATCGAAGTCGAACCTTCCCAAATGTCCAAATTGACGGATCCGGCCAATGCCGAAATGATTAGCAAAGAGTTGAAAGCCATCGGTTTTTCGTTTGTAACGTTGGACCTGACAGGCTACCGCATGGGAAGTCTGAACGAAACATTGTAACAGGGAGGAATTGTCATGTGCAAATCAAATACTTCCGGCATGTTTACGCTGGGTATTGGAACTGAGCTGCCGCCTCCACCCACTTTTGATCCGGCGCTGCGGCGGGCTCCCGACCGCGGCTTCCAGTTGACGCCTGCCCAGACCAAAACCGCTTTAAAGAATGCGCTGCGCTATGTTCCCGCTTCCCTGCACGAAACTCTGGCGCCGGAGTTTTTACAGGAATTAAAAACGCGCGGGCGGATTTATGCGTATCGGTATATGCCGGCTCAACGATTGAAAGGCAAATCCATTGATGAATACAAAGGAGCCTGTATCGAAGGCAAAGCTTTTCAGGTCATGATCGACAACAATCTGGATCCGGATGTCGCCTTGTATCCTTATGAGCTGGTCACCTACGGCGAGACCGGCAGCGTCTGCCAAAACTGGCTCCAGTATCGTTTGATCAAGCAATATCTTGAAGTTTTGACACGGGATCAGACTCTTGTTATCGAGTCCGGTCATCCATTAGGACTGTTTCCGTCCCGCCCCGACGCCCCCCGGGTCATCATTACGAACGCCTTGATGGTGGGCCTGTTCGACAACCAGAAGGACTGGGAAATCGCTGAGCAGATGGGCGTCGCCAACTACGGACAAATGACCGCAGGCGGCTGGATGTATATCGGTCCCCAGGGAATCGTCCACGGAACCTTCAATACCCTTCTAAATGCCGGGCGTCTCAAACTGGGTTTGGGTCATGATGAAGACCTGCGCGGCAAACTTTTCATTACTTCCGGACTCGGCGGCATGAGCGGCGCACAAGGGAAAGCCATCGTAATCGCCGGCGGCGTCGGCATTATTGCCGAAGTAGATCTGTCCCGCATTCAAACCCGGCTGAAACAAGGCTGGATTGACTGTCTCTCCGACCAATTGCCGGAAGTCTTCCGTTTGGCCGACGAGGCGCTTCAGCAGAAAAAACCGTTGTCCATTGCGTATCACGGCAACATTGTCGATCTGCTTGAATATGTTGTGAAACACAACATTCCGGTTCCCTTGTTGTCCGACCAGACCTCCTGCCATGTCCCCTATGACGGCGGATATTGCCCGCAGAATACTTCTTTCGCCGAACGAACCCGTTTACTGGCGGAAGACCGGCGGCGATTCCATGAATTGATTGACGCCAGCCTGCGTCGTCATTTTGA
>CAZSRN010000165.1:0-5321 GCA_964609115.1 uncultured Veillonellaceae bacterium
GAGAAAAAAGCGGCTCCTCCTCAACGGGTTTCGCTTTTGGCAACGGCAGGGCAATCTGCACATCCACTACGCAAATATTCCAATTTCGCAGACGATCGATCAATTCCCGGCTAATCAGAGTCCCTTCCTGAAGAATTACCTTCCCCTGATCGAGCATGACCTGCCCTTTTTCGTTCAGAATTGTTTTCCCCAAAATCATTCCAGGTTCCAAATCCTGGACTCTAAACTTCTTTAAGCACTTAAGCGGCATCTGTCCAACCTCTTTCATCCATGCGGAAACTATCAGAATAACTCTATCTGCTCCGGTGATTCCTGCTTCTTTTTCCCTTTGCCTTTCGGAGGAGTTCCTTGCCAGAATCGGTTGGCCCGGACCCATCTTCCACAGGAAGGGCACATCACGGTAACAGACGGTTCCGCCCATACCAACTGCCGATTGCAGTGCGAACAGACAAACCGAACCATCTGGTCGGGAGACGCTTTTGCTCCCTCAGCTTTTTGCGAAAGCGCCGCACTATTCCTATTCATCATGCATCAACAGCGGAACTTCTTGCAATGCCAAAAAGTCCCGCACAAAAACAAGGCAGGCAATCTTACCGGCAGTTTCCACCGGATGAGATACGGGAATCAAGCCCAAAAACTTGGTTTGAAAGCGAATATGCTGCGACGCTTTCCCACTCAAGGAATACTCCAAGTGATGGAAAAGCTCTCTGGCAGTACATTGCGTATATAATTCGTACCAACCGGAATGCCATTCCCCTTTTTCGATTGCCGCCAAGGCTGTCTCACGAATCCGGCGGACAAAAAACAAAGCCGCGCTCAGTTCTTCTTCATAACAGGACAAAGCTCCGCTCAACCCGCTTTTTTCATTAATGCGAATGATACAGCCCAGAATTTTCAATATTTCGTGTATCGCTTCAGGTCCTGACGGAACACCAAACTGTTCCTGCGTTTTCTCCGCCAAATGCGCGCCGAAACGGATCGCTTCCCGAATAATACGCTGATGCTCCTCCGGCTGCATCTTGGAATAAAGCCTGTCTTTTGCCAGTATTTTCTCCGCCCATTGAAGTTGAAGATCATTATTTTGTTTCATGGATCCTCACCTTCTGTATCCAAGAGTCGATCATCCCGTCCGATGATCGCCCGCCGATCGTATGAGTGATTATTCGTCACAAAAGCCAACTCTCCTGCATCCCGTTTCAGGGATACAATCGATATTTAGCCGTACGTTTCTGAAACTCCGCCGCTTCCTGCTCCCAACGCGCCAACAGTTCCGCTGCGGAAAGCTTTCCTTGCCGCAGGTCCGTTCCACCTTCATAGAGGTCAATCATCCAGCGATCCCGGCCCGTCGGCGCATTCCAGCTGAACTGGCGCCCTCCCAGTTCACGGATCGTCTGCAACAGATGGAGACCTACCGTCACCGGTGAAAAACTCCGGCGGTCCGTTACATGGATCTGCACTCCGTTGCACGTCTTCCCCTGATATTTTCCCCACTGAGGCGTGAAGAAAACGAAACGAAAATACACGCCGGAAAATTTGTGAGCATTCATCCGTTCCGCCAATGCCCGGCCATCCAGCCATGGCGCTCCTATCAGTTCAAAGGGGCGGGTAGTGCCAATTCCCTCGGAAACATTGCTGCCCCCGAACAGTCCGGTCCCCGAATACACAAGCGCGGAGTCGTGTGTTGGTATATTCGGCGACGTCATCACCCACGGCAACCCCGTATCCTCCTGCTGCATGGTTCTTTTCCATCCGCTCATCGGAATCACAATCAACCGAGCCCCAATTCCAAACTCTTCATTATACAGTTTGGCCAGTTCGCCAACGGTCAGACCATGCCGAATCGGAATCGGATACAAGCCGATAAAAGAACTGTACGCAGGCTGAAGCAATCCACCCTCGACCTTTTCACCGCCCACCGGATTGGGACGGTCAAAAACCACAAAAGTTTTGCCGTTCTCTTTGGCGCTTTGCAGTGCGTAGGCCATTGTAGAAATATAGGTATAGGAACGGGCTCCGATATCCTGAATATCAAAAGCCAATATATCGACGTCTTTCAGCATTGCCGAAGTAGGTTTTCGGGTGTCTCCGTGCAGACTATAAATCGGCAACCCGGTTTTTACATCTTTTTCATAGGGAATCGAGGCCCCAGCCACGGCATTGCCCCGCAGACCATGCTCCGGCGCAAACAGCGCCACCAACTTAACTTTTGCCCCCAGCACCTCCGCCGAAGGAATCAGTCGCCGATCCACTCCGGTTGCATTGGTAATCAGTCCGACTCTTTTCCCTTGAAAAATATCCATGTGAGCATCCAGATTCTCGATCCCCAACCGGACCTCGCGTCCATCGAAGCGATTTCTTCCCGGGATCCCTTCTCCGGCTGACCATCGGCAGGCGGCATACCAGCCCAATCCGCCTCCCACAATAAACAGCAACACCGATACAATAAGGATCTTAATAAAAATCGGGCATTTCCAACGAGGCCCTTTTGTTCTCCGATATCTCGCGACTACAGCCATAAAAGCCTACCTCCTCCGCGATCCGGAAAAATCCTCCCGCCTTACAATACCGCTATTTCAAAACGAACCAGACTCACAGCATTCGGTCCGGTAATCATCCGACGCATGGAGCCGTCTTTTTGCAGCGCATATGTCAGCCCAATTTTTTCCTCCGCCATGTAATCTTCCTCCACCCGAGCCTTGTTCACCAGCCAGTACCACACCGCCGCCATTTTATCATCATGTTGTCCAATAAAAGCCTGCAATTCATCTCTCGACCAAATATTTTTTTCCAGTTGAAGCGCTACCTCCCGCACCTGCAGAACATCTTCAAATCGTACCTTCCACAAATATCGGTGAACCAAAGAATACGATGCATAAAATTCAGCTACTGCTGCTTCCTCGTACTGCGCGAAGCGGCCAAAACCGCCTTCGCCCCATCCCCGCTGGGCCGCCGGCAATAGGTTGGCCGCTTCATATCGCTGTAATGTCCGCAATGTTGCAGACACACCCAGGCTCCTCATTTTCGACAATACTTCTTCGCCTTTCACTGAATTGCTCCCTTCTTCCTTCTTTTCCGCAACAAAACTTTTGCGTTTCCACCCAAAACATACGACTTCTTCAAGGGTTTTTTCGTATCGGCGTCGAAAGCAACCTACTATAGTAGTATTGTGTGCTCAAAGGAGTTGGCTTCATGCGAAAACTGATTTTTGCAGCACTGTTTCTGTTTTTGACGGCATCCTGCGAATTAACTGCACTGCATCCCGCCTTAGCTGCAACGCCAAAAATAAAAACAGTCGCGGTGGTCATGCTGGGATCTCTTGAATTTCTCAATCCCGATTACTATGAAATTGTCACGGAGTCATGGAAAAAAAGATTTCCTGACGATCGGTACCGGCTCTTTGTCGGCGATTATCCCCAGCAGCTGTTCAATCGTTTTTCCGACAAACAAGGCTTATTGCCCGGCGATATTCCTGCCGAAGATAAAATGGTTCAGTTCGCTTGGTCCCATTCCTTCAACGAAGTAATTTTTTTGCAGTTGTCCGCTCCGATCATTAAAACCAACGAGATTACCTTTCAGTGGGAAACTCCTGAAGTTACGATCACTGCAAGATCATTACGGTTTGACGCCCGTTCAAGAAAAAAGCTGTCGGATGCAACCTCAACCCAGACCGTTAAAACTTTTACCCGAAAGGAGGCCAAAAAAGCTTCCTTTCGAAAATGTCTCGAAGCGTTGCGGGACGAACTTTGAGACAACCCAAGCTCCCGGCAATCCAGCCAAGCCAGAAACATGCTCTCCGGTTTTGCCAAATGCAGCCGGAGAATTTTTTTGTGACAAATTCGTCATGAACTCCGCGTTCTCTTCCAGATCCATTTATTTATGTCTATTCTCTGTCGCAATGTAGAATCCCTACTTTTATGCCTATGGAGCCGGGTCAATTTTTACAATGGCGGTCATGCTCCATTTCAGTTTCGGTTCGTGCCGTTCCGGTTCAATATAAACGGTATAGGTAATATCTCCTCTTTTCTTTTCTCCGAAGGCGCGAATGCTGGTGACTTTTCCCGGCAACTCCAGCCCCGGCAACCCGTCAAATGTCAGCATCACCTGCGCCCCTTCCCGGACTTTGGCGATTTGCAGCTCGGTAAGATCATCGGTCTGCACTCGCCACGCCGACAGAACCCCCACGCGAACCAATGGCGTACCGGCGGCTACATATTCGCCGACTTTGTGATCAAGATAAGCAACGGTTCCTGCAAACGGCGCTCTCAGCACTGTCTGCCCGACTGCGGCCGCCGCCGCTTCTGCCTCCGCCTGCGCCGCTGCAATGCTTTCCGTGCGCGAACCGGCGTGCGCCATTTCATAGTCGGCTTTAGCATGTTCCCAATCAGCCGTCGCTTTCAACCAGGCAGTTCTACTTTTATCGAACTCCTGCATGGATACCGCTTTCTGCTCATGCAGGCTTTCCATGCGTTGAAAATCAATCTTTGCCTGCTCCATCGCGATCGCAGCCTGCTCCATCAGTGCTTTTTTCATTGCGATTTCCTGTTCGCGCGAACCGGCGGTTTCCTTCTGGAAGTGAGCCCGGGCGCTTTCAGCTTTGGCCCGCAAGTCATCGCTGGCCAGTTTCACGAGAACCTGTCCCTGCTGAACCGGTTCCCCTTCCGCTACCAAAATTTCCGACACGACGCCGGAAAGTTGCAAGCTCATCGACGCATAGCGAACCGGAACCACGATTCCCTCGCAGACCACCCGCGGATCGGCTTTGATAGCCGCCAGTTTTTGCTGATCTGCATCGGAAGACGACGTCACCCATCGCCACACGCCAAAGCAAACGCCTGCAAGAAGACAGGCGACAACGCCTCTGCGCAGCCAGGCAGGCGCGGTTTTGAATTGATTCAGAATCACCGTCATTTTTTCTCGCAACAAATTTTTATCCCTCCTGCTATTCGTAGCTGAGCGATTCACGCACACTGACGCGCGATGCGTTACGGGCCGGCCACCATGTCGCCAATGCCGAAATCATCAAAATTACCAAAAGCCAGATCAATGCGCCCCACAAAGAAAATTTGAAGGTCAGCGGCGCCTGGATAAATAGAATCCCTACCTGCGCGCTCATAAACTTGCTAACCGGCAATGCCAGCGCCAACCCCATCACCCAACTGAGGCAACCGATCATCACGCCTTCTACCATTACCAGTTGCAATATGTCGCGATTTCCGGCGCCTACCGCCCGCATGACGCCTATTTCGCGGGTCCGTTCCACCACGTTGATGCTCATGGTCCCGGCCAGTCCGAGCGCACCGACAATGCCGAGCAGAGCCGCC
>CAZSRN010000166.1:0-5266 GCA_964609115.1 uncultured Veillonellaceae bacterium
TTTTGGGCGACGCAAGCCCGTGATCCGGCGCGATATTATCAGCACAGCGAGATTGGCTATAATTATCGTCTCAGCAATATTGCGGCAGCAGTAGGAAGAGGGCAGTTACAAGTCTTGGACGAGCGCATAAAAAAACGACGCGAAATATTCGCGCGTTACTTTTCAGAATTGTCACCTCTTGATGGAATCGAATTTATGCCGGAAGCATCCTATGGACAATCTAACCGATGGTTAACAACCCTAACAGTTGACCCAAGGAAAGCTGGAGTTGGAAGCGATGAAATCATGGATGCTCTGGCGGATGCAGATATTGAATCGCGTCCTGCATGGAAACCCCTACACCTTCAACCCATATTCTACGGGGCTGACTATTATCCGCACAAAAGAGATCAAAGTGTTTCCAACAGGCTGTTCGAATGGGGACTATGCTTGCCGTCAGGGTCCAGTTTGACCGCTGAAGATCAAGACAGAGTGATTGACGTAGTTAAAAGTTGTGTGAATAGCCACGTAAGGCAAGCGGTTGGATGTTTTTAAGGTTCAAAAGGAGGAAAAAGCCATTGGGCCAACTTCCTTTTTGTTGTTGCGTCGATATCGATAAATTGACAGCCATACTCGTTTAATTTAGTCCAGACAACTACTGCGTGTAATTGCAATTTTCCCAGAGAAGTGGGGATTTCTAAATCGATCTGTTCATTTTGGGATAAAGCAAGGTTTGTTTGCAGGCAAATACCATCGACAGAAATGTTAAAGGATGAGACAGCATGAACAGTTGAAGGATTATCTTGTGTCATGAGAGAGATAGGGAGTATTGATTTCACTCTTTTTTCAGTCCTCTTCTCTACGATGTTCATTTTTAGTCGCCTCCCACTTCAATATAAAAGCAGTTTTGACCAATGAAAAAACGATAAGATGCTGAAATGATTTCTGTTAACAACATAATCATCTTATCATAATTTTCGACGCAATTCTATGGAGTGCGGATAAACGTAAAGCTCAGAAGGAGACTGTGATGTTTGAAGTAAAAGAAGTAACGGAAGAACTGGTGCCGGAAGCCCGACGGTTTCTTACGCGGAGACCTGAGTTCAGACCTTCGGAGAATTGGGATCCGCTCTTTATATATGATTGGAAACTTAAAGAATTTCCATATGGCTATGCTTTGTTTGACGACGGGAATATGGTTGGTTTTGTGGGGACTATTTTTTCAGAACGAATGATGAACGGCAAGAAGGGAATGATGTGCTGCTTGTCAGCGTGGGTCGTGGATAGCTGTTGCGAACGAGGTTCGGGCAGATCCATGTTGAATTCCCTGCTAAAAATGGACAATGTTACGTTTGTAGGCGTGATTCTCAATCATAGATCCATACCGGCTCTTCAAAAATTGGATTTTCAAATCTTGGAGCGGGAACAAATTGTAGTTCCCGTTGTTTTGCATTGGTTCAAGAATCTGTTTGGTAAACAAAAAGACATTTTCATAACATTAAATAAAGAAGTCATTGGTAGTCGAGTGCACGAGAAAGAGAAAAAAATCTTGGAAGATCATAAAAATTTGGAGTGTTTGCATTTTTTGATAGAAGACAAGCAGTCCGGAAGATATTGCTATGGAATAGGAACGACCAGCGTTATTCAGAAGAAATTTTTGCCGCGAATGAAATGCTTGAATTTATGTTATTTGAGCGATGCTGATTTTTTTACACAAAGATTTAATCGGGTTAGCCAATATTTTCATTCCAGCCAGTATGATTTGATCCGGTATGATTCCCGATTGATTTCGCAGAAACTTTCTCAGATTGAATATAAAATTCCTAAAGTAAGGTTATTTAAGTCAACTCAGTTTGAAAGGTGGGAAGTGGATAATCTTTATACGGAGCTCGTTACATGGAACCGATATTGAAAACGCAGGAGGCGTGATTCGTGGTGTACATTATGGGGCTGTTGTTATTGGGAACTTTGGGAATGATTTTTCTATTGTCGTACTATGACGTTACAGTGAAAGAAGCAAGATATAAAATAATTAGGAAAATTACGAAGGCGCCGCTTCCTTCGAATACCATTAAGGCCCCCTATTATAGAAAGAAGAATACAATAGGCAAAATCCACAAGCCGATCTTGTTGAATATCGAGACTTCAGACGGATCAGGCCAAGTGTGTCATCCGGATGTAACTTATATTATGAATGGATTTGGATCCGGACAATGGTGCTATTGGATGGTATGCACTCCATATCCTTTTGGCAACACCATTCTGGAAAATCCAGAGGTTTTTGCAAGTCATGACGGTATAACCTGGGAAATCCCGGATGGATTGCACAATCCAATCGCTCAACCTTTTCCAAAGATTGGCGATTATAATTCCGATCCTGACATGATGATTTGCGACAATAAATTATGGCTCTATTATCGCGAAGTTCAATGTGTAAAAAAAATACGTGAGAATCATATTATGCTGCGTCAGAGTTCAGACGGCGTCAACTGGTCGGAACCGGTAGCGGTATTACGAACAAATCCTGGAATAGACATCGTATCTCCAGCACTGATCTTTCGCGAAACACTTTTTTTTATGTGGACGATTGAAGAACAAGAAAACAGATTTAGGCTTACAAGAAGAAAAAGCCATGATGGAATGAAGTGGGAAGCGCCAACGACGACAAATGTTATTGGGATCGGCGAGGATCGGCATATTTGGCATATTGATGTAATCGACGAGAAGGAGCGACTGAGTGCGTTAGTGGTTACTACCCTCGGCAGAGGGGGGAATAGTGCGAGAATCCACTATGGGTACAGTTTGGATGAAGGAATTACTTGGTTTATTGGTCCGTTCCTCATGGAACAGGTTTATGAATTTGAATCTAAATGTCAATATCGGGCGACATTCCGCAAGATAATGGAAAACCCGCATCGATATGAAATCTGGTATTCGGCGGCAAATAAGCAGTCGATATGGTCCATGGCCTATTTACAGTTTGTTCGTGAGGAAAACAATTTATATCCCGATACTGCAATCGGCAGCCAGAGTGTGGTTGGGTGTGAAAGCTGATAGGCCTATACGGTAGGGACAAAGTAGAACCTTATTGCATGTAAAGGGGGAGACTCCTGTGACGATGTTGCACCCCACTTTCAAAAGACGGGTTCGATTCCTTGCCTGTTTGATATTGTTTTGCAGTGTATTTTCCAATGAAGTGTCTGCCGAGTCTGTTGATAATAAAGCAGCCTCTAAGGAGCGCTTTACGATTCAGCAAATCGTTGTACAGGGCAATACTTTGCTTTCACAGGAAGCAATTCAGAAGGTTGTAAAAAAATTTATTGGAAGTAATAAATCATTAAAAGACTTGGAAAATATTCGTGATGCGGTTTACGGCGAGTACCGGAAAACAGGGTATGCACTGGTTAGTATTGGAATTATGGGGCTGCCGGACGCCAAAGGCATACTGACCGTCTTGGCAAAAGAAGATACCCTTCGAGCAGTGAAAGTGGAAGGAAATAAATATCTGACAAGAAAAGACGTGTTGCGGTTATTGCCGGCTCTACAGGTAGGTCGGGCATTAAATGTGGAAACACTGGATAAGCAGGTAGTGGTTGCAAATGATAATTCGTCACGAACCATTGCGGTTGCGTTGCAGACAATTGATGTGGGAGTATTTGATGCGATAGTAAAAGTTGCAGAACAAAAAATGATAACGCATATGCTTTCGCTGGACAATACCGGTAACCGAGCGCAGGATCCATTGCGTTACACTTATCGATTTATTCACAAAGGATTGGGGCAAAGAAAAGATGCAATGGGCATCCTTATGTATGCCCGTTCACCGAATGGAAATGTGCAGCAGTATCTTGCTTATTATAGCCAACCATTGGGAGTCAAGGGAAATAGTATTTATGCCATGGCGTTAAAATCCAAAAGCTCATACGGATTGACAGATACCGGATACGGCATTTTTAATATGGCCGGGTCCGGTCAATTTTATGGTATTCATTATGTGCACTCTCTCTATCGTTCTCCTGCGACAAAATTGACCCTTGATCTTGGAGTTGATTTTCGATCTTCTTTTGATGATACTGATTTTGAGGGCATAGATATGGGACCGGATATAAATTCCAGGCCGATAAGCTTGAGTACTCATTATAGTTGGACAGGAAAAACAGACAGCGTATCCATGCAGCTTACCTATGTGCGGAATTTTCCCGGGGGATACTTAAATGATGAAGAAACGTTTCTTTTGAGTCGCGTCAATTCCTCGCCCAGTTATCAACTTTGGCGAGCCAATCTTACTTATTTGCATTACTTCAAGAATGGATGGGTATTTCTCAATCGCTATGATGGACAATATACGTCACAACCTTTAATTCCGGACGAACAATATGGCGTTGGAGGAGCCCATTCCGTGCGTGGATTTGAAGAACGTGAAGCGGCGGGAGACAAAGGGGTGAGCGCCGGCTTTGAACTGTATACGCCGCCGATAATTCCGGGAATCAGGCTGCTGGCATTCTACGATATAGGACAGATATGGGCTTTTGATGATGCGTATGGGGACCTGCTGGGGCCGCAGACACTTTCCAGTACAGGGCTTGGAATTCGCTGGACTATTAATAAATATCTTTCGTTTAGCGCTGATTACGCCTATGTAATAAAAGGGTATATAACCCCCGATCATGACAAACGAATTCATTTCAATTTGTCTGCGACTTACTGAGAGGACGGAGCGGTGATGCGCATTAACGATCTCCTTTACTGGTAATTAAAATATTCTAGTTCTTCTATTACCTTTTTCATAAAGTCAAATAGATTAAAGGTTCGCGGCATTTGCCGTCGGATCTTTTTTTTTGCAATTTTTCCAAGACCCCAAAAAACAAAGGAACATTTTCCTACAGACAATGAGAAGTGCGCCTCACGAAACCCTTTAGGTTGATGCCTTAGAATGAGGGCAGGTTAAACGAACGAGACAAATTTGTTTAAGAAGGAGGAAACTGAGAAATCTGAAACGCCGGGGTTCCTTAAATTGTAAATCGTAGAACCAAATGAAAAATATAAAAAAGAAAGAAGGATGATACTCATGCAAAATATTAATAAAATCAATTCGTTGATCAATGTAAAAAAAATACTTGGGATTTCGCTGGTATTGGGATTGCAGGCATTTGCAATAGGCACATTTGACATGATGCCCAATAATGTGTACGGAAAAGCGGAAGCGGCTATTGATGCCAGAACTTTTGGAGCAAAAGGCGATGGCGTAACGAATTCGACCGCAGCCATTCAGGCGGCTATTAATTCC
>CAZSRN010000167.1:0-5261 GCA_964609115.1 uncultured Veillonellaceae bacterium
ACTCGCGATTGAACTGCGGCTGATGCGGGAGGAAAACAAAGCGACTCACCCGGAAAGGTATCCGAAGAAAAGGTTGCGGGAGTTTCCGATTGCATCCCAAGAGTTTGATGCGGCAAGGGGTATGGCGAAACCGCATGCCAATTATTTTTCCGGCTGAAGCCCGTTTTTTTCCGTCAGCAAGATATTTTTCGTGCTTGAGTCAAAATAAAAGAAACGGCCGGGCTCACGTTCCGGGAAATTCCGGGATGCAGCGCGGCCTATTATTTTTATATGCCTCAAAAGAAGTTGCGATTCAAGAATTGGATTGATTGGATATAGATTCCAGATTGCGTCCCTTGGTCTCAACCCCGAGAAAAGCTACCGACAACCCGGCCAAAACAAATCCCGCCGCCACTACCGACAAGGTCAGATATAACCCCACCAGCGGATAAAAGAAGCCGACCGCCGTAGGCGCAATCATCGCGCCGATCCTGCCCCACGAATTGGCAAGGCCGGTTCCCGTGCCGCGCACTTCCGTCGGATAGTTTTCCGGTGTATAGGCGTATACGATGGAATAAGCGCCCGCCATGAACAAAACAGCCAAGGCGCCGCACGACAGCATAATCCCTGCCGGCAATTTTTCCGCCAGCGCCCACCCATAAAACAGACTGGTGATCCCCGCCAGGATCAGATACACGACAATCGGCTTCTTGCGCCCCACCTTGTCGGCCAGATACGACCCCAAAATCCCGCTGGGAATCCAGACCAAATTCATGACAAAAACATATCCGATCGAGGCATACATGGAATACCCCGCCTGTTTCAGCAGTGTCGGCAACCATGTATTCAATCCCCAATAGCCGAACATCAGGCAAAACCATAACAGCCAGAGCATAACGGTACGCTTGGCGTATAGCGGCCGAAACAATATCCCAATTTTATTGCCGGTCTGCATGATGATTTTTTCCATCTGTTTAGGCTGAGGCAACGGCGCGCCCAATTCCAGTTCAATTTTCTGTTCCAGCATCACCAATTGGGCTTCTGCAGCTTCCGGCCGGTTCTGGATCATAAACCAACGGGGCGACTCGGGAATATCCCGCCGCAAAAACCATACCAGAAAAGCCGGCAAGACACCGGCAAAAAACGCGCTGCGCCAACCGAATGCGGGAACAAGGAAAAAGGCCACTCCTGCCGCCAGCAGCATCCCGCCGCCCCACAAAGCTTCGGCGAACCCATTGAGACGCCCGCGATATTCGCTCGGCATCATCTCACTGACATACGTGAAAACAACCGGCTGCTCACCACCAAGTCCGAGTCCCGTAAGAAAACGCATGAACAGCAGGGCTTCATAACTTTGGATAAACCCGGTCGCAGCGGTTCCAACCGAAAAAGCCAGGAGCGTAAACTTGAACACCCGCAGTCGACCCAAGTGATCGGCGATCACTCCTCCCGACAGCGCTCCGACAAACATCCCTAAAAACGATATGCTGAAAGCAATACCGATTTGAACCGGCGACAATCCCAAATCCTTGGCCAGCGCCGGCATAATAAAACTGAGCAATGCGATGTCAAACGCATCAAAAAGGTAACCAATCGCCGTTAAGATAAAGATTTTTTTATGAACCTTGGACAGGGGAAGTCTTTCCATTCTTCCCACCAGTTGTTCCTGTGTCAGTGGAGTTTTGTCCATTTTGCACGACCTCTTTGTTAAGAAACAGTACGAAATTATCGTACCGTTTCCTTTTTATTGGGTTTTATTATAACAGATTTTCCAAAATAATGTCTGCCTCTATATTTCAGCGACAATTTCGCCGGTTCGCGACAAGTCGTACCCGCCCATTCCCTTTACTTCGTTTTTGAAAGCCTGTGAACGCAAAATCTCCAGCAATTTGAGAAACAGCGGCTTATTTTGGTCTTCTTTTTTGATGACCAGATCATAGCGTTCTTTCTGCAACGGGATAAAGTCCAGCCCTTGAACCTGAAGAGCCACTTTTTCAATTCCCAGACCCACATTTGCATCCCCGCGGGCTACACAACTGGCAACAGCCAAATGGCTGCGCTCTTCCTGCCTGTAGCCGCAAATCTTTGCAGCATCGATTGCAAGCAAGCGAAGTTTTTCATCCAACAGCACCCGGGCGCCGGAGCCACGTTCACGATTGACAAATTGAACTTCCGACCGGGTCAAATCCTGCCAGTCGTGAATTTCTTTCGGATTATTCTTTTTGACATAAAAACCTTCTGTTCGAAAGGCTAGGTTGATAAGCACCGTTCGATAACCGGGCAACAATCTCCGCACATAGGGAACATTGTAGGTATCGGAGTCGCTGTCCCACAAATGCGTTGTCACGGCATTGACCCTTCCGTGATACATCGCGTTCAGCCCATCCAGACTGCCGACATAACTGCGCAATACCCGGGTCTGCGGAAAGGCGGCTGCCAGATAGCGGGTCAAAATATCCAGAATGACGTCCTGCCCGCAGAAAACAATCTCATCATCAAGGCTCAGACCGCTTGTTCCCGGCGTTGAGACCGGCGCAGCGCCCTCGCGTTTTCCCGTCGATTTCCGGTTGTGGACGTACTGTTCCAGATCTTTGGCTTCAACCCGAACCTTGCGTCCAATTCGGTACGCCGGCAAATCGCCTCTCTTGATCATTTCATACACCGTAAACCGAGTTATTTTCAGTATTCGGGCGACCTCTTCCGGAGTGTAGGAAAGATTTTCTTCCATATTTGTACGCCACCTCTTTGCCAGCGAATTGCATCCTTGGAAAAAATACCGGGATTAGCTTGCGTTTATCTTACCGCAAATATTATAATAACACCATAAAGTTTATGTTCTGTTATGTTCTGTTATCTTCTGTTTTCGTGAAGGGTTTTGCACAAAAAGATATTTCTCAGATACGCAGTTGTGTCTGGTTCTGCAGCGTATGCGACTGTAGCGCCGGACTTTTTATTTTTCCAGCACCCCTGATCCCCCTGACAAAATCAGCAGGAAAACAATCATAAGGAGGCGTTCAAACTGAACAAATTGGTCAAACTTCTACCCATGGGGCTCTTCATCGGCAGCCTGCTGCTGAGCGGGTGCGGCGGCGGCAGCCCAACCCCTGCCTCAAAAACGCCGGAACCGGCTAAAACTGTGGAACTCAATATTTCGGCCGCAGTAAGCATGAAGGATGCCTTGTCCGAAATCCAGACAGCTTACCAGAAAAAAAATCCAACTATTAAGCTGCTTTATAACTTGGGAGCTTCCGGCTCGTTACAAAAGCAAATTGAACAAGGCGCTCCCGCTGACATTTTCATTTCCGCCGCTCCCAAACAAATGAATGAACTGGCGGCAAAAAATCTGCTCAATGCTTCCACCCGCAAAAACCTGTTGGAAAACAAACTTGTCTTGATTGTTCCCCAAAACTCCAGCGTCAAAGTAAGCAAGTTTGAAGAATTGACGGATCCGTCCGTACAAAAGATCAGCATTGGCGAACCCAAGGTAGTTCCTGCCGGTCAATACGCCCAGGAAGTGGTGAAAAAGCTGGGGATCTGGGATAAAGTAAATGACAAACTCGTTTTGGCCAAAGATGTCCGAACTGTTTTAGCTTATGTAGAAACAGGGAATGTTGAAGCCGGCATTGTGTATAAAACAGATGCGGCATCCAGCAAGAAGGTGAAAATTGCCGCACTTGCTCCCGAAGGCTCTCATGCGCCCATTATTTATCCGGCGTCTTTACTGGCTGCGTCCAAACAACCCGAAGCGGCAAAAGAATTTTTAGCTTATCTCTCCGGTCCCGAGAGCAAAGCGATATTCGAAAAGCACGGGTTTGTCATGGCAAAATAATGAGTTGAACGGAAAGGGCTTGAATATGGTGTGGCACCCTGTTTGGTTATCCTTGAAAGTTGCCTTTGCTTCCTTGGTGTTGGTTCTCATTTGGGGAGTATCGGTTGCTTATGTCATGCGAAAATCGAATTTTCCCGGCAAAGCTGCACTGGAAGCCTTATTTTCTTTGCCATTGGTGTTGCCCCCGGTTGTGACCGGATTCTTACTCTTGATTTTCATTGGCAAACAAGGTCCGCTGGGGCGCTTTCTATCCGAAACATTCGACACGCAAATCATCTTTACGCCGTATGCTGCAATTCTGGCTGGAACGGTGGTAGCTTTTCCGCTCATGTACCAAAGCACCAAAGCCGCTTTGGGCGCAGTGGATTCAAATCTGGAAGATGCGGCCCGAACATTGGGTTCCAATGAATGGCGCGTATTCTTGACCGTAACCGTGCCGCTGGCCTGGCAGGGAATTGTCTCCGGCATGGTATTGTCGTTCGCCCGCGCCCTGGGTGAATTCGGCGCAACCATCATGGTAGCCGGAAATATTCCCGGGAAAACGCAAACGATTCCCCTGGCGATTTATTTTGCCGCCGAATCCAACGATCTCTCGCAAGCCGGTTTTTATGTGCTGGTCATCAGCTTGATTACTTTTTTGATGATTTGGGGACTTAACTTGTGGACGCGTTCCGGCAACCGGGCAAATTCATGTAAAGGAGTTCTTTAATGGCGTTGGTGGTCGACATTATAAAAGAGCTGCCGGATTTTCAACTGGATATTCATTTCACCATGGAAAGCGACGTTCTGGTGCTGTTTGGTCCTTCCGGCTGCGGAAAAACCACCACCCTGCGTTGCATTGCCGGTTTGTTGAAACCGGATAAAGGCCAAATCATTTATAATGACCAGGTTTTTCACAACTCCGCGCAGGGAGTGTTTGTGCCGCCGCGAGACCGGCACATCGGCTATATGTTTCAAGATTACGCATTGTTTCCCCACATGAGCGTGCAAAAAAATATTCTGTATGGCGTCCGGACAAAAAACATCTCTACCGCGCTGATGTACGAAAAATTACTTTCGCTGCTGAAAATCGAACACCTCGCGCAGCGCTTCACCAGCCAACTTTCAGGCGGCGAAAAACAGCGGGTCGCTTTGGCCCGGGCCTTGATGGCGGAGCCGCGCATCTTGCTGTTGGATGAACCTCTGTCTTCCTTGGATTCTGATACACGGCTGGAATTGCAACAGGAATTGAAAGAAATGCAAAAGCTGTGGAACATCCCCTTTATTCTCGTGACTCATGACCCTGAAGAAGCCCGGTCCATGGGAACACAGGTCTTTTTCATTGAAAAGGGACGTCAGGTGGAACGCCCGGACTTTCTTTTCTGCCGTCGTCCTTTTAAAGAAGAACCGAAAGACGCCACCTCATAGAATATATTGCACAAATAGAGTACCAGTTGCAAAAGAAAGAAGACAC
>CAZSRN010000168.1:0-5251 GCA_964609115.1 uncultured Veillonellaceae bacterium
GCGAAACGCCTGCAGGGCTTCCTGTCTTGGATTGATGCACCGGCAGCGATCCGCCGTAGGCGGATCGACGGGACATTGCCGCTGGAGGAAGCTCGCGCAGAAATGCAATGTTTGCAAGCATTACAGGAAGCGGCGGCGGAATTTGAGCGGGTGGCTGAAATTTTACGGCAACCGGAGGAGACGATCGGAGCAGGAAAATTTGCCGAAATGATTCGCCGCTTTCTGGCGGAGGCAACAGTAACCCTGGTGGACCGGCAGGCTACGGGAGTGCAGGTGGTCACGCCGGAAACAGCCAGTGGTGCAAATTTCCGGGCGGTGTTTGTGCTGGGTCTGGCGGAAGGAAAATTTCCGGCTCCGCCGCGGGAAAGCTGGTTGTATAGTGACAGGGAACGGCGGACGTTGGGAGAAGCGGGGGTGCTGTTGCCGACATCGGAAGAAAGGACTGCCGCAGCGGATTTCGCCTTTGCGCTGGCTGCCGGAATGGCAACGGAAAAAGTGACTTTTAGCGCCATAACGGACAGCGAAACATTGCCTTCCCGTTTTTTGACGGAGGTAGAGCGGTTGTTTGTTTCAAAGGTAATTGCAAGGACAACTTTTGGTCCCCATCAGGTGGTTGCCGAAACGGCGGATGAAGTCTGCAGTCCGCAGGAATTGCTGCGGGCTACGCTGCATCACCGATGGTGTCAGACGGATCATGCTGCGGTGTGGGATGATCTTTACGCCGCCATAGGGGACTTGATGCCGGACAGATTGGAAAGAAGGGCGAGAATCGAGCTGGAGCGGCAGGGGGCTTATGCCGGACAAATCGATCCCGGGCTTATTTCCGGGTTGCGGTTCAGCCCTTCCGCACTCGAACAATATGCGGCTTGCCCCTTCGCTTATTTTGTGGCCGAGGTCATGAACCTTGAGGAAGGGGAAGCGGCTGAGGAGGGATTCGACGCGCTTTCTTCCGGTTCGGTGTGGCACGAAGTATTGGCTGCTTTTCTTGCCCGGCATCGTGGACAAAAATTGGATTCGGCGGCTGTGGAAGCTTACGCGCGGGAATTGACTCAACTGCTGGAGGTTGCAGTGACTCGACGCGAAGGAGCGGGACAGGTCCGGCAGGATGTGTGGTGGCAGTATGAAAAACCTCGCTGGGAGAAGGCGCTGCACGACTGGCTGATGGGTGAGCTGGCACGACAAAACGGCGCAGCAGCGGTTCCTTGCTTTTTTGAGTGGGCTTTCGGCGCGACGGTGAGAAGAGGCAGTGATCCTGCATCGACGGAACTGCCGCTACGGATTGAAACCGGTGGGGAAAATGAACCTGCCGAAATACAGGGCAAAGTGGACCGCATCGATTTCGACGGCAAGCGGTACCGCATCATTGACTACAAGACGGGCAAAGCGCCATCCCGCAAGCAGGTCGAGCAGGGATTGCGGCTGCAGGTTCCGTTGTATATGCTGGCGGTGGAAGCCCTGCTGTGCGCCGGAGAGGAGACGGTGGACGAAGGAATGTATCTGCCGGTGGGAACGACAGCAGCGGAGATGAAGATTCCAGGCGGGAAAATGTCGCGGGAGGAGCTGCTGAATGCGGCAAGACAGTTTGCAGGACAGTATGTGTCGGGAATAAGAAGCGGACAATTTCCGGCGCACCCGGCCGGGGCTTGTTCCTCCTGGTGTGCGGCGCGCACCTTCTGTCGCCGGGAAACGGAGACAAACGGCGAGGGAATGGAGGAAACCGGCGATGAGTGACTTTACGGCAGGACAACAGGCGGCGATCGAAACACTGGACTGCAATCTGCTGGTAAAAGCCGGGGCGGGCGCGGGAAAAACCAGAGTTTTGGTGGAACGGTACCTTCATATTCTGGAAACCGGCGCAGCCGATACGGATGGGATCGCCGCAATCACCTTTACCCGTAAAGCGGCCCGGGAAATGAAGGCGCGGATTCGGGACAAGGTGAACGAACGCCTGGCTGCTGCTTCAGGTGGCGAAGATTCGCAAAAGTGGCGCGCGGTTGCGCACAAATTGGATGCAGTCAATATTTCTACCATTCATTCGCTGTGCAGCCGAATTTTGCGGGAATATCCGGCGGAAGCCGGCGTCGATCCGGATTTCGGCCTGTTGGAAGAGTTGGACGAAACCGCCCGGTTGGATGAAATTTGGCGGGATATTCTGGAGCAGGCCGCCAAAAGTAAAACAGAATGGTTGATCCGGCTGTTGAAACTTTATTCTCCCGCCCAGATCCGGCAGAATTTTCGACCCCTGTTTGAGGTGGCGCTGACGGAAGGACTCATTGGCCCGGACCTTGAGAAAGCACTGTGGCCGGAGGAAACCGCCGGAACCGAAAAATACCGGATACAGCTGAAACAAGCCTATCGGGAGTTGTTTGAACTGGTTTCTCCGGACGGAAAAAAGAAGTTGACCGGTACGCAGGAGAAATTGCTGGAGTTGCAGGGCCAATGGCTGGAAATCGAACGCAATATTGACCGGGCGAACGAAGACTCCGCGATTTTGGACGTTCTGGATGCGTCTTTCAAAGGGATGCGGGGCAACGAAGAGCTACGGGAAGCACTGCAGCAGAGGAAAAATGCAGCAGAGGCCTTGCGGGGCGCCATACTCGATGCAACAGTGGAACGTATGGTTCCTGATTTGTGCACCTGGTTTCGCCGGGTGAATGAAGCCTGGCAGCAGGAAAAACGGCTCTCGCGTCTGCTCACCTATGATGATTTGGAGAAGGAAACGGAGAAACTGCTGCGGGATCATCCGGACATTTGCGCCCGGTACAACCGGCGCATCCGCTTTTTGATGGTGGATGAATGTCAGGACATCAATGAACGGCAGCGGAAAATCATTTACCTGCTTGCGGGAGGAGATGCGGAGACGTTGCGCCGACGAACGCTTTTTGCGGTTGGCGACGAAAAACAGTCGATATACCGGTTCAGGGGAGCCGATACCCAGGTATTCGCCCGCGTTCAGGAGGATATTTGCCGCAGCAAAGGGCGAATCATCGAACTGTTGGACAATTTCCGCTCTCACCGCCAGTTGGTCGCGGCTTTCAATGATTTTTTCACAGAATTGATGCCGGCGTCGGTTTGTGAAGAAGAAACGGAAGGCGCGGACACGGTTGATTATCAAAATTTGCAGAGCGACCGCGGCGAAGAAGGACAGGCGAAGGTGGACCTGTGGGTGTTGGACGCTGAAGCGCTTAACGGAGAGGATGCCCGTGACCGGGAAGCGGAGATGATTGCCCGGCGCATTCGTCTTTTGGTTGATGATCCGGAACATCCGGTCCGGTACAAGGATGTTGCGGTTCTGCTACGGGCCTTTACCCGGGTTGCATCCTATGAAGCGGCCTTTGCCAAAGCGGGAATTCCGTATTATGTCGCCGGTAGCCGGGGGTTCGCCGAACGACAGGAAATCATGGATGTGCTGGGCCTGCTGCGTTTTTTGGATAACCCGCTGAATGAGCCGGCTTTGTTCGGTGTGCTGCGCTCTCCCTTTTTCCTGTTGTCGGACGAGGCGTTGCTGAGGCTGCGGCGTAGCCAGGGGGGGGTTTTGCGGGAGGCTTTGCCGGAGGCGGCGAAGGTCGAAGGGCTGTCGCCGGAGGAGATTGCGGTTGCCGTGAATGCAGGGACACTGCTGGAACGCTGGCTTGCCCGGCGCGGTTTTGCAAGCCCCGGACAATTGATCAGAGAGGCGTTTGCAGCTACCGGGTTTGATTCTCTTCAATTGACGCAGTTTATGGGAGTGCGCCGGTATGCCAATTTACAGAAGCTGCTGGAGATGGCGGATACGTTCATGAGCGTGGAAGCCGGCGGCATCCCGGAATTTTTGGCGTACATAGAGCGTCGGGCTGAGAGCGAAGGGGAAGCGGAAATTGACAGTGAAGCCGGAGATACGGTCCGGATCATGACCATCCATAAATCAAAAGGATTGGAATTTCCAGTCGTCATTGTGCCGGATTTGCAACGCAAGTTTAATTCCCGAGCCGGAATGACAGTGTTCTTGAGGGGTATGGGCATGGGAATGAAAGTGCCGGACAGCCGTGGAAAACTGCAGGAATCCGGTCGTTTCCGTCGAATCGCCCGTATGGATAACGCGATGGAACGGGCCGAACTGAAAAGAGTGCTGTATGTAGCGATGACCCGGGCGGAACGGCATATTGTCCTGTCCGCTGTGGCCAATCAACCCAAAGCGGAAAAAAATCTGCGCAATGCAACCGGCTGGCTGGAATGGATACGGCATTTGCTGGACCTAAAAGGCTCCTTGCAGGAATGGCCGGATGAAAAAAACATCGGCCAAACACGCCTTCATATTCATATTGAAAAAGAAAAGGAAGAAACCGGAGCAGTACCGACGTCCGGATCGTGTCCTACCGCAGAAAAAAAGCCGGAGCCTCTGTCACAGGATTTGCAGCGCAATATCGGCGGTATACCGATCGATGCAGTGTATCCCAAGGTCTTGTCCCCGGCTTATTTATCCGAATTTGCAGCGTGTCCCCGGCGTTATTTTTATTCGCATGTCTGCCGGATGCCGGAAATTGCCGGGAATAGCGAACCGATTTCTGCGTCTGCTTCAGAGGTTGCGTCTCGTCAGCTCGGAACCACATTTCACCGTTTTTTGGAATTGTTGCCGAATCGGGAGGTTTGGCAGGAAATGTTGACACAGGCGCTGCAGGAAACCTTGCTGCCGCAGCAACAAAAAGCCGCCGAACCGACCCTGCGGGATTGGGCGGCTCGATATGCGCAAAGTCCGCTCTGCGCAGAAGCGGGGATGATAACGGCGGATCGGCGGGAGTGGGCTTTCCAATACCGGCTGCTGCCGACACAGGGGTTGTTGCCGACTGTCTGGTTGTCCGGGCAGGTCGACCGGGTCCTGTTTTATCCGGATGGAACATTGGGAATTGTCGATTATAAGACCGACCATATGGATGCGGATTCCGCACAGAAAAAAACCGCCCGATACCGGCTCCAGCTATTGGGATATGCGCTGGCGGCAAAGGCGGTGTTTGGCGGGGTTGTGAGGGACGCACGGCTTTATTTTGTCCGGACGGGCGAGACCGCATCCGTCGATGTCGGTCCGGAGTCTTTGTCGGCGGCGGCAAGGGAGCTTCAATTGGTTGCTGAGTTTATCCGCAGTCATGCGGAAGAAGCCGAATATGGCTGTAATCTCTCTTATTGCCCGTATTGTCCCTTTCAGAAGATCTGTTTGCGGGATACGGGAAAGGAGCTATAATTTGCAGGTATCGCCCGGCTTCATGATATGAACCGG
>CAZSRN010000169.1:0-5223 GCA_964609115.1 uncultured Veillonellaceae bacterium
TTCAGGCGCAAACTATTTGTGTGCATGGAGATACGCCGGGAGCGGTTGACATGGTCAAGGCTCTGCGAGGAGCACTGGAGAAGGAAGGGATTAGGCTGAAGCCTTTTGGAGCTTGCTGATTTTTTTAAATAGGTTTCCTGTTTTTGTATTTTAGTGTATGATAAAACTATCAACAATGGAGGTGTTAGCATGGCCCTTTTAGAAGTGTTTGAAAAGGCAAAAAAGCAACGAAAAGCTGCAGCTCAAAAGAAAGCACTGAAAAATGTCGCGGTAGGAGCGGCGATTGGCGCAACGGTTGGAGCAGTCGCTGGAGTGTTGTTGGCACCTAAACCGGGCAAAGAAACCCGCGAGGATTTGGCGCAGGCTGCAAAAGAGGCTATGGAAAAAGCAAAGGAAAAGATTGACGAAGTCAAGGAAAAAGCAGAAGAAGTCGTCGAGGAAGTCAAAGGCAAGGTAAAACATAAAATAGAGAAACAAGAGGATATCCCTGCGGAAGCAACGCCTGTGGATAGTAAAAAGGCAGCGGAATAAGAAGTTGGGCTGGAAGGATAGCGGAGCCTGAAAGAAGGGATGCTTATGTACATTTCCTTATATGACGTAGGGTTGCTGATTCTTTTTGCTATGGCTTTGGCAATTGGGTACTATCTTATTGCAACGTTACGTAAGATTTCATTGGTTGTTACACAGGTCAACGGGATGATGGAAGAAAACCGTGAATCGATAGAAGCGACCCTTGAGGTATTACCGGATCTTCTTTCCAACAGCAATGAAGTTGTGTTGGGTATCCGCAATACCGTGGATAAAGCGAGTTCTGCCGTAATTTCCATAGAGGATAATCTAACGGATACAGCGGATAAAGTTCAGGAAACAATGGAGACGGCACTGCTATATGCTCGTTGCGCAGGAGAAGTTGCAAAGGCAGTCGTCGGAGCATTTTCAAAATCAAGTGACAAGTAGAGAGAAATAAAGGTAGCTGAGTAAATAAAGAAAGACCCGAAACGGTTAACACCGTCACGGGTCTTTCTTTTATATAAAAGGTACAATTAAATCTAACTTGTCATTATCGGAAGCAGCAGAACAATAAGGAACAAATCTGACAAAAAAATGAACAGTATATTATAAAAAATGCAGGAATTTTGAAGTAAAGAAAGAATTGTTTAAATATTGTATTGTAATAGTGTTCCAAAACCGCACAAATAGATAGGCAGAGTATCTGCGGAAGGACGGCTTATGGAAAAAACTAAAGAAATAATAGCTGCATCTTGGGAAAGATGCCAAAAATATGGGGTTGAACCCAAATGTGGGTATCCGACAGTAGTAGTGACGGGAAGCGAATTAGAAAAGATGCTGTCTGACAGCATGGAACTGATCGATGCGGCTCGACCCTTGATGCAGAGTTTGTATGAGTTAGTATCCAGTTCGGGCTTTGTTGTGGTGCTGCTCAATGCGGATGGCTACATCATAGAAGTCATCGGTGGGATAAATGATGGGCAGTCAACCTGGACCCGTTATTACGCCTGCGGAGTAAAGTGGACGGAAGAATTGGTGGGTACGTCTGCTTTGAGCTTGGCGCTCATGGGTCATGGGCCGATCCAGGTGGCCGGCAAAGAGCATTTTTGTCATGCATATGAAGAATGGACCTGTTCGGCGGCGCCCCTAACGGATGATCACGGTAAAGTTATGGGGGTGCTTAGCGTTACAGGCAGCAGGGCAGATGTCCATTCCCACACATTGGGGATGGTGGTATCGGCAGCTGCGGCAATCAGCAATACGATCAAAGTTCGACGGGCGCAGAAACAACTGGAAGACACGGCGAAATTACACTCGACCATTTTAAATTCCGTGTCGGACGGGTTGCTAATGATCAATGGACAAGGGACGGTTACCTTTATCAATCCGACAGGGGCAAAAATTTTGAACGTAAAAGTTCATGAGGCGATTGGCCGCCACATTCAGGAATTGGTTGATTTTAAACCGGTGGTTCTGAAAGTTTTGGAAACAGGGCAAGGATATACAGACAAGGAGTTTTTTATTGAGACCAAACGCGGAATCCTGCATTTTATCAAAACGGCAATTCCATTGAGGGACAAGGATGGTCGACTCGAGGGAGTTGTCGATATTTTTCGGGAAATCAAGCAAGTGCGAAAGCTGGTCAACCGCATGGTTGGCGCAACGGCAATGTTTACTTTTGATGATATTGTTGGAGAAAGCGCATGTATGCTGGAAATCAAACGATTGGCGAAAATTGCGGCCAATAGTTTGGCGACTGTTTTGATTCAAGGAGAAAGCGGAACCGGCAAAGAAATGGTCGCACAGGCAATTCACAAAGCCAGCGCCAGATCTGAAGGCCCCTTCGTAGCGATTAACTGTGGAGCATTGCCGCGTGATTTGGTGGAAAGTGAATTGTTTGGATATGAAGATGGTGCTTTTACCGGTGCTCGCCAGGGAGGGCGTCCCGGTAAATTTGAACTGGCTCATGGCGGAACCATTTTTTTAGACGAAATTGGCGAAATGTCTTTGGATGTTCAGGTAAAAATATTGCGTGTTTTGCAAGATAAACGGATTTTGCGAGTTGGCGGAACCCGGTATATGGATGTGGATGTTCGGGTCATAGCAGCGACAAATCGGGATTTGTTGCATGCGGTTGGAGAGGGCAGTTTTCGCCAGGACTTGTATTACCGGCTGAATGTGTTGCCGATTCTTGTGCCGCCGCTACGGGAACGGCGTGAGGATGTCGACCGGTTGGCGGTATATTTTATGGAAAAAACCTGCGAACAGTTGGGCGTTGCTGTAAAAAAACTTTCTTCCGGTGCTATTGCCGTTTTGCGTCGTCAGGACTGGCCGGGCAACGCGCGTGAACTGGAAAATATTATCGAGCGGGCCGCCCATCTTTGCGAAGGAGAGGAAATCACAGAGCAACACTTGCCCATGAATTTGTCGGTCCGGCATGGTGCGTTACCGCATGAAAACCGTTCTTTGCGCGACATTGAACGAGTGGCAATTGAAGAAACGTTGAATAAAACGCAATGGAATGTTTCACGGTCAGCTCGATTGCTGGGGGTAGGCAGAAATACGCTTTACGGTAAGATCCGGGAATATCAGATCGAAGTAAAGAAAGAGAATCGTTCGATTTTTGAGCAGTAGTGTTCGTTTTTGACACAACGCTCATGGCGTGAAGGGGCAGGAAAGTTTGATAAATTATGGGACAAATTTTTAAAAAGCCTATTTAATAAGGGGTTTGTTGCGACTACTAGTTTGATTGGCATGGTTTATGCATATAAATCAAAGTTGCGGGAAAATACCGCAAATTCATAAGGGGGGATACATGTTGGCGTACAAGAAAGAAGCTCTACAAAAATTTTACCGAACCATGGTGCGAATCCGACTGTTTGAAGAGAAGATTCAAGAGTGCTTTCTTGGTGGCGAACTGCCGGGGTTCGTGCATCTTTACATTGGCGAGGAGGCTATTGCTGCAGGATTTCTGACCGAATTGAATCAAGACGACTACATTACCAGCACGCACCGCGGTCATGGCCATTGCATCGGCAAAGGCGCAGAGATAAAACCGATGATGGCTGAAATTTTTGGCAAATCCACCGGATATTGCAAGGGCAAGGGCGGCTCCATGCACATCGCCGACTTTTCAGTAGGAATGCTGGGCGCCAATGGTGTTGTCGGCGGCGGCATTAATCTTGCAGTGGGCGCAGGCTTAGCGGCCAAGATGAAAAAAAGCGGCCAAATTGCCGCGACGTTCTTCGGTGACGGCGGCGCCAACCGCGGCACAGTGCATGAAGGCATGAACATGGCGGCGATTTGGAAATTGCCGGTGATTTTTGTTTGTGAATACAATCAATATGCTTCTACGACCCCGGCCAGTTACGGGACATCAGTTCCAGACGTGTCGATTCGCGCCCAGGGCTACGGGATGCCTTCGGCAATCGTGAACGGCAATGATGTGTTTGCGGTCAACGAAGCGGCGAAAAAGGCGATTGAATATGTTCGTTCGGGCAAAGGGCCCTACATGCTGGAATTCAAAACCTACCGCGTCAAAGGCCATTTCGTCGGCGATCCGGAAATGTACCGGAGCAAGCAGGAAGTGCAGGAGCATTTCGAAAACGACGATCCGATCAAAAACTTTGCCAAAGTCGTATTGGCGAAAAAATGGTTGACTCAGAAAGAAATGGATACGATTCATGCCGAAGTCGAACAGGAAGTCGCCACCGCGGTTGAGGATGCGAGAAAAGATCCCTACCCGGCCGAAAGCGAATTGTTCAACGATTACTATGTGGAAGGCGGGGTGAAATAAGATGCGTCAGATCAGTTTTTCTGAAGCGACACAGGAAGCGATGGCCGAAGAAATGGAACGCGACGAACGTGTCTTTGTAATGGGGGAAGACCTTGCCCGTCAAGGCGGGATTTTTGGTCAATTTAAGGGGTTGCCGCAAAAATTTGGCATTGAACGAGTACGTGACACGCCGATTTCCGAAACGGCGATTGTCGGGGCGGCCGTCGGCGCCGCACTGGCCGGGATGCGTCCGGTGGCAGACATGCATTTTGCCGATTTCATTGGAGTTTGCATGGATGAAGTATTCAATCAGATGGCGAAAGTTCGTTATATGTTTGGCGCACAGTGCAACGTGCCATTAGTGCTCAGGGCTCCGGACGGCATGATCCGCTCGGCGGCGGCCCAACACTCTCAAAGCGTGGAAGCTTGGTTTATGCATATTCCTGGGATCAAGGTCGTCATTCCTTCGAATCCGGCTGATGCCAAAGGCCTGCTGAAAGCGGCGATCCGCTCCGACGACCCGGTGCTGTATTTTGAGCACAAGGCGCTGTTCCCGATGAAAGGGCCGGTGCCTGAAGGCGAGCACATCGTACCGATCGGCAAAGCGAACGTTGCCCGGACAGGCAAGGATGTCACAATTGTATCGTATTCCATGATGATGAACCGGGTGCTGGAAGCAGCGGACAAACTGGCTGC
The DNA here is from genome assembly GCA_964609115.1 of uncultured Veillonellaceae bacterium. Taxonomy (GTDB): domain Bacteria; phylum Bacillota; class Negativicutes; order UBA1444; family UBA1444; genus UBA1444. The sequence continues at coordinate 4,982 of CAZSRN010000169.1, forward strand.
GGAAGGTGTGCAGGCTGAGTGCATTGATTTGCGGACGATTAGTCCGCTCGATAAAAATACGGTGTTTGAGTCCGTCCGTAAAACAAAACGGCTGGTTATTGTACATGAAGCGGTCAAACAAGGAGGCGTCGGAGCCGAGCTGTCTGCCTGCGTAGCCGAGGAGATGATCGACTGGCTGGACGCGCCCATCAAGCGTCTGGGCGCGCCGTTCGTGCCGATTCCGTTCAGCCCCGCGCTGGAAG
>CAZSRN010000170.1:0-5222 GCA_964609115.1 uncultured Veillonellaceae bacterium
CTTATGAGAAGTAGACAGGGGGAATCAGGTTGTACGGGCCGAACACGATTTATATTATCGGTATCGCCAAATCGCAGCAACATAATCCGATTACCCAGCAGTTTGGACGATTATTGCTGGGATTTACCGTGGATAAAGATACGGGGTTGATCCACTCCTGCGGGAGTACTATGGTGATGAAAAGTACGATCGATTTTTTGGATGAATTGTTTCAAGGCCGAAATATTGATACGGACGGCGAGCTGATTCGCAGCGAAATCGAAAACCGCTATTTTGGCGCATCGCAAAAAGCCATACTGGTAGCGTTTCGAGACGCGCACCGGCGTTTTCGTTTATATAAGAGCGGGGTTCGCGGTGACAACTTAACCCGGCAGGATGAAATGAGCGGACCCGGTTAATCGCTTGCGGAATTGACAATGATCCATTGAGGTGATACAATCTGTTTCAAAGTTAACACGGCTGCTTCATTTGCCTGACGTGAATGAAATCCGGCGCAACAGACATCCTACCGAAAACGGATGTTGCTGTTTCGCCGGATTTTTTATAAGTAAGGAGGAAAAACGAAAATGGGAAACATTATTTTGCGAGGCGGAACCATCGTGGATGGAACCGGCGCTCCTGCTTATCAGGGGGATGTTTGGATTGAAGACGACAAAATCAAAGAAGTCGGGCGGGTAAAAAACGATGCCGGGGCGGAAATAATAGATGTTGCAGGATTGATTGTCGCACCGGGATTTATTGATTTGCATACGCATACAGACCGGAAAATTTTTGATACGCCCCTTGGCGACAGCAAAGTAATGCAGGGAGTTACAACCGAAGTGACCTGTAATTGCGGGATCGGACCGTTTCCCGCGAGTTTGGACAGAATGGATGAATTGGAATCTTATTTAAGTACGCTCAGCGGGTCACTTCCCAAAGAGGGGATAACATGGAAAGATTTCAACGGGTTTGCCGCTGCTGTGGAAAAAGTGAATCCGGGGATCAATCTGGCGATGTTGACGGCTCATGGCGCAGTTCGTATTGCCGTTATCGGTTGGGAAGACCGCCCCGCGACGCTCGCGGAAATGGAGAGAATGCAGAACTTGTTGGATGAATCATTGGCGCAGGGCGCCTGGGGGATGTCAACGGGATTGATTTATCCGCCGGGCAGCTTTGCCCCTCCGGATGAATTAACGCAACTGGCCAAGGTGCTGGCAAAGCATGAAACGTTATATACCAGCCATGTTCGCGGAGAAAGTGCAACCTTGATGAATTCGATTGATGAAGCCATTGAGTTGGGGCGTACCAGTGGTGCAAGAGTGGAAGTATCCCATCTCAAGGCAATTGGGAAACCCTTTTGGGGTCAGGGGATGGAAGCTTTGCGGCGGATTGAGGCGGCACGCGCCGAAGGAGTGGATATCTGGGCTGACCAATATCCTTATGAGGCAACGGCGACTTCGCTATCGGCATTGGCGCCCGGCTGGATTCAGGGTGGCGGGATTGCAGCCATGTTGAAACGACTGGAGGATCCCGAATTGCAGGAGCGCATTTTGTCGGCGATTGCGCAGGAAATTACCATACGCGGAGGTGCGGACAGGGTAAAGATTTCCGTCGTTACTACGACGCAGAATCAGCAGTGGGTAGGGAAAAGCATTCAAGATGTGGCGTTTGCCCGGAAGCTGGCTCCGGAAGAAGCGGTTCGGCAGCTACTGGTGGAAGAAAAAGCAAAAATTAATGCTGTTTATTTTTCACTGGGCGAAGTTGATTTGGACGGAATCATGAGGAGTCCCATCGTATCGGTGGGCAGTGACGGACAAGCTATGAATCCGCAACGCGACAGCGCCGAAAGTGTACATCCTCGTTCGTATGGAACGTTTCCCCGTGTGTTGGGCTTGTTTGCACGTGAAAAACAACTGATTTCGCTGGAACTGGCTGTTCATAAAATGAGCGGTTTGCCGGCAAAAGTCCTGCGAATGCCGGACAGAGGACTGGTTAAGCCTGGATTGAAAGCGGATTTGACGGTATTTGATCCTGCGACCGTTATCGATCAAGCTGACTTTGCCAATCCGCATCGTTATCCAGTGGGTATTCCTTTTGTGTTTGTGAATGGAACTGTGGCGGTCAGGGATTCGCGATTAACCGGCAACGGACGGGGCAAAGTATTGCGCAAAAAATAATAGGAGGTGACTGAAATGGCTGATGCAGGATTTAATGTCTGGTGGGGTTTGGTGGGACTACTTCCGTTATTGGTCTATATTTTTCTGGTGTTGAGGGAAATGGATCCCTTGCCCGCGACAATCATCTGTGTTGTCCTTGGTGCTGCCATTAATGCCAAAAGCCTGGTGGCAATCGGCGCGGACTTGTCAAAGGCCATGGGTTCTTTTCTAGGACTGGTCGGGTTGATTATCATGTTGGGACGGGGCCTCGGAGAAGTACTTTCGGAAACTAAAGTAGCTCATACACTGGTTTACAAGATTATTTACAGTATTGGGGTCAATACGCAGAAAAAAGCAATGCTGGGAATTATGATGGCAACGATGGTTATCGTCGGCTTATTGGGAACCATGGCTGGTGGCGTTGCCATTATCGCGCCTATCGTAAACCCGATTGCAGCGGCAGTAGGGCTGACACCGGCCGCCGTAGCGGTGATGTATCAATCGGTAGGTGAAGAAGCCTTAACATTAGGGCCTTTTACACCACCGGTGGTAACGCTGATCGGACTTACAAAGCTGGACTATGGAACGATGCTGGTAACAGCCGCACTGCCGATCGCTTTTGTTACCTTGCTTGTTACTTGGTTTATGGCGCAACGGATTCAACGCAGTACCGAGGAAAAAATGCCGGAAGGGTTGGCGGTAGGGAAAGAACTTGAATCATTCCATCCGACCGATCACAGCCGGAGAGCGACCACGACCTTTATCGCGCTGTTTACAGCGCTGATTGCATACGGAATTTTTGTAAAGGCCGCAACGCCCTTCGTCATTACCGTTATGTTGCTTCTTTCCTTTGTGGTCGGGATGGTAGGCGGCATGAAGTTTGATGCTGTGTGCAAATCCATTGTCAAGGGAATGGCTGGAAACGTTGGCCTTTATCTGTTATTTATTCTCTTGGAGTTATTTATTAACTATGTAGAGCTGGCCGGTGGATTTAAGGCTCTCACGTATCTGCTGATGCCGTTGATCAATATTGGCGGAAGAGTTGCAGTCGTTATCGCCGGCGGCGCGATTGGCGCTTTCGGGATCTCCGGCGCGGTAGTAGCCGAACTGGTAACGCTGAATAAAATGTTTGCCGCATTGCTGAAAGAATATAATGTATCGATGTATGCCTGGGCGGTAGCTTTGATTGTGGCGACCCGAGTTACAAACTTTCTGATTCCAGGCAGCAACATGGTGGCGATGATGGGTTTTGCTCAGTCAAAAAACCTGAAGGCCATGTTGCGAAATGGATATGTGGTAGCGCTTGCACAAACGGGACTGCTCATTATCTATGCAATTGCGTTCCGCTGAGATAGGTTTCTATACGGCGGGAAAAGACACCTGGCAAACTTTTGCCAGGTGTCTTTTTTTATGCTGTACGTTACAATAGAAAGAGATCGAGAATGGGGGAGACGACATGATGTATAGAAGCAGGCCAATCTTATGGATGGCTTTGATAGTAATGATCTTTATATTCGTCGCGCAGACGGCAAACGCCAAAACGCCGTCGGACATGAATGAAATTCCCAAAATCCAATATGTGAAAGGACGGGTACTGTCCGAGGAACCGATGGCCGTCGATCAGGCCAGAGTTCAACGAGGATTAGCCGCGACATTGATCAAAGCTAAGGTGACATCAGGAGCCAATGAAGGACAGGAAGTCATGATTATCAATCGCACGATGGAGCGCTCGTTCTATAATATTGTGGTCAAACCCGGCGATAAGGTAATTCTTGCGTTGATGACCGATCCGGCAGGGAAAACAACCTATCACATTGCCGACTATGAGCGGGGCAATGGGCTGCTGTGGTTGGCGGCGCTGTTTATTTTAATGCTGCTGTTGTTTGGGCGCGGCGTGGGATTGCGGGCGGTTTTCGTAATTGGAACTTCGCTGGTTATTCTTTATTACGGTTTTGTGGGGCAGGTGCTGTCTGGAAATATCAATGTTTTGGTATTGACGTTCATTGTTGCGATATTGATCAGCGCTATTACGCTTTTTTCGGTAAGCGGCGGGCGCGAACCCAAAACGTGGGCGGCTTTTGTCGGGACGCTCGGCGGAGTTGCTGCAGCCGGCGTGCTGGCGGGAATGTCCGTCCGGTTTATGCATCTGACAGGGCTGGCAAGTGAAGAAGCTATGATTTTAAAAGCAACGCTGCTCAAAAACGTAGATTTTCAAGGGATATTGTTTGCCGGTGTGATTCTGGGAGCTCTCGGTGCGGTCATGGATGTGGCGATTTCCATTGCGGCGGCGCAGCAGGAAGTCTCTCGCAATTGCAGAAATCTTTCCCGCCGCGAGCTATTTGATTCAGGAATGACGGTGGGACGCGACGTAATGGCGACAGATGCCAATACGCTGATTTTGGCATACGCAGGCAGTTCGCTGCCATTAGTGCTGTTAATTGCATCTCAACCTGATTTGTCCATGCTGCGTATTTTTAATCTGGATTTACTGGTGACAGAGTTTGTGAGGGCCTTGGTCGGCAGTATCGGATTGGTTTTGTCGATTCCGTTGACGGCAGCCGCGGGCGCGGTTCTGTTGATGGGCCGGTGGGATAAAAACGAGAAAGACGCGAGGCAAAATGGTGAAGCGGATTAAACCGGCGGCGTCATTTTTTGACCGTCGTTTTTGAAAAAAGCCATCGGCAGACGCAAGCGTTGCCGATGGCTTTCTATTCTGTGACGGGAAAAGGATTGTAAAATTGACTAACGTCCCATCCAACCGCCGTCAACGGCGATAACCTGACCTTGGAGATATTCAGCGGCATCGGAAGCGAGGAAGACTGCAAGACCTTTCATATCTTCCGGCGTACCCCAACGAGCGGAGGGAATACGGGAAAGAATGGCCGGAGCGCGTTCCGCGCTTTTTTGAAGGGCTTCAGTCATTTCCGTAGCCATATAACCGGGGGCAATGGCATTGACATTGATGCCCAGAGGAGCCCATTCATTGGCCAGCGCTTTGGTGAGACCTGCTACAGCCGACTTGGAAGCGGTGTAGGAGGGAACAATAATGCCTCCCTGGAAGGACAGTAAAGAAGCGATGTTGAC
>CAZSRN010000171.1:0-5210 GCA_964609115.1 uncultured Veillonellaceae bacterium
TGTCTCGATTGCTGCCGCAAATATGCCCATTCTCGCTTTCAACAAAACCTGGGGCTTTTTTTTTGATATGACCCCGCTGTTTTTAACTTTATTTTTTGTCAAGGACTGTCGTCAGATACGAATATTGCTATATGCGCTAGTCGCTTCATTAACTATTGCTTCACTGTACGCCATCTTTCAGGGATTGCATGGGGCTATTCGAGCCAACGGCTTTATGAGCAACCACCCAGCACAAGGGCTAGCAGGCTTGTTGTTATTGTTAATTTTATTTTTTACCATTTTGTTAACAAAAAAATCACCGTTGATATTTCAAATTAAGAATTATATCATTTTCAGCCTCATATTGGCCTGTATTGCCTTTCTCTTTAATGGAACTCGCGGAGCAGGGCTTCCTTGCATTTTAATTATTTTGCTTTTTACCGGAATTCATCTTCGTTCCCAAAAGAAACTTCTCGCCTGTTTGCTGGTTGGATTTTTTGCTGTCGGCATTTTGTTCGCAACAGCTCCACAATTCAGCCTTCTGCGCCAACGTTTTAGTTCGGTCCAAAACTTGACCATGCAAAATCCTGACTCCGAACGTTTATATAAATGGCAAATGGCAATCGCCTTATTTCGCGATCATCCCATACTCGGCATAGGATTGGATAATTATCTTTCTATTCCGGATTATGATCACTATTTGCCAAATGCCGCCCGTGAACGCCAACCATCTAATGCGCACAATATTTTTCTTCACATTCTGGCTGAAACAGGTATTGTCGGCTTGCTTTCTTTTGTTGCAATGTTTGGATATATTCTTCGCTATTGCCATCAAAAATACAAAGAATCTTCCAATAATCTCCTTAGTTTAGCCATGTTCTATGCCACTCTCGGCCTGCTGTTGTATGGTCAAACCGAATATATTACCAATGATTTTACAGTTATGCGTCTTTTCTGGTTATTGGTTGGGCTCGCTTGGCGCGATTCTTTTGGATCCATAAACAGGGACAGAGTATTATGATTCATTTAATTTGTTACGCAGATGAAAAATTTGCAGCCAGCCAAAATCGCTTGATTGCTTCCACTAAGCACTTTGGTATTGAACAAATTACCGCTTTTACTCGTGCAGATATTGTTAAGTCAAACTTTTATCTAAAAAATCGCAAAATATTAAATTGTGTTAGAGGAGGTGGTTTTTGGCTTTGGAAGCCATATATTATAGCTCAGCAACTTTCCTTACTCAATGAAGGAGATCTTCTACTATATTTGGATTCAGGAGTTGAAATCATTTCTGATCTTTCACCGCTCTTAAATCTTTGCAACACTCAAAAAAATATTGTTCTTTTTTCCAATTATCCATGGATTAATCGGCAATGGACAAAACGTGATTGTTTTGTCTTGATGAACTGTGATTCATCAAAATTTTGGAATGCTGAACAGATATCCGCAGGCTACCAACTTTATTGTAAAAATGAGCAAAGTACTGCTTTTGTCCAAGAATATCTTGACTTTTGTCAAAACTACCATGCTCTCTCTGATGCCCCGTCCATCTGCGGACTTCCAAATCTTCCAGAATTCATTGATCATCGACATGACCAGTCTGTACTATCGCTACTTGCCGTTAAGCATGATATTGAATTATTTCGGGATCCCAGCCAGTATGGAGTTAACTTCTGTAGTCGTTTTACAAATTCTCCTTATGATACTTTATTTAATTTGCATCGAAACAAACAAAATCTTGTTTTTTGGAAACGATGGAAGGCTACCATGCAAGAATATATTACCAAAGCAATTTGCAAATAATTAGTGTATCAGATAATAAGGAACGCATACGCAGAAAGGGTGAATAATCTGTCTATTCGTATCAGTGTTCAAATCTGCAGTTACAATCGCAAGCATTTGCTGGAACGGTCCCTACGCGCATTGATCGCTCAGGACCTTCCAAAAGAAGAATATGAAATTGTTTTCGTTGACGACGGCAGTACGGATGGGTCGGCGGATATGGCCCGTGTATTGGCCGAAACAACTCCCTGTCGAATCAAGGTTCTATCCAAAGCCAATGATGGGCTATCCCGCGCGCGCAACCTTGGCATCCGCAACTGCGAGGGCGAAATCGTTCTGTTTATGGACGACGACACATTTGCTGATCCTGCGTTACTGCGCGAGCATCTGAACGTGCATGATCAGTATCCCCGCTGCGTGGTGCTCGGCTGGGTCAACCATATCGAGGAGCTGGATCCGCAGGGCCCGAGGCAGTATGTAATGGCTGATTATTCCCGTTCTTTCTTCTGGACGAGTAATGTTTCGGTCCGCAAAAAATATGTGGAGGAAGTCGGTTTGTTCGATGAGGATTTCCTGGAATATGGCTGGGAAGATCTTGAACTTGGCTGGCGACTAAAGAAGCTGGGGTTGGAACGCCGAACCAACGACAAGGCCATCGTATCGCATTTCAAGCCGCCCAAGCAGAAAAAAGATTTGCCGGGCATGCTGCGCCAAGCTGCGTCAAGCGGTCGCAGCGCTTTGATTTATATTAAAAAGCGTCCGACGATCAATGCGCGAATGGCAACCGGGATTACCTGTCCCCGAATGTTGCTGGATCGCCTGTTGCGTTTGTTTGAATTTGTCTTCCAAAAGGGTCTGGATCAAGCTCCGGAAGGGCCATTGAAAGGTTGGCCTTTTTGGTGCGCCCGTATTCTATGCAGCTTCCAGTTTTTTGATGCGGTTCGCAAGGGAGATACCCGACGTCCGGAGCGAACTGCGTGAAAAAGATCCTTATCATCCGTCTTGACGGTCTGGGTGACACGCTGTTAACGCTGCCGCTGTTGGATGGACTGAAGGCCGGCTGGCCGGATTGTGAAATTACATATATGGCGTCACATCGAGGCGCTCCGGTTTTTCTCGCGGATAATCGCGTACATCATTTATGGACGTACGAATTGTCCGCCCTATCGAAAGAAGAAAAAAGATCGTTGGGGGAACGCATTCGCGCCGAAGCTTTCGATGTCGTTTTTTGTCTGAATGAAAAGTTTTGGCCCGCAATATGGACTTGGCAATCGAGTGCGCCCATGCGACTCGGATTTGATCCCGGCTGGATGCAACCTCCAAAGGCACTTTTGCGACGCCTGACTCTGACGCACCGTCTGTACAACCCGAACGATCCAGCGCAAAAGTCCATTCATGAAGTGGAGCGTTACGCAGCCCTTGCTACACTGGCCGGGTGCCCTGATGCGACGGGACCGATGCGGGTTTCATTATCTGATGAAGCAAAGGAATGGGGAAAACAAGAACTCCGTATGTTGGACCTCCCCAACCATGTCGTTCCAGTATGTCTCCATTTATCTGCCAAGTGGATTTCCGAAGGTTGGAGTTCCCAGACATGTATTGCAGTAGCCCGCTCGATCCTCGATAAGTTTCCTGCTGTTTTTTTGTTTGTAACGGCTGGCCCGAGTGAGGATTTTCTTTTTAAAAACGCTGAAATAGTTTTACCGACTGATCGTTTTCACTTGTTCACCGACTTGGAGCTTTCCCAATGGGCAGCTCTGATGGGCCAGTGCCATGCACTGGTTTCAATGGATACCGGCGCAGTTCATCTGGCGGCTGCTGTCAATTTACCGGTAGTCGCTGTTTTTCCTGAACTGAATTTCGTGCATGCTTCTTCCCGCTGGTCGCCGTGGCAGGTTCCGAACCGTATTATCCACCGACCCGCACCGGATGCACAGGATTATTTTTTTGCTGAGCTATGCTCCGCTCTGGAGGCTTTGTTATGACCCCCATCATCAGTGTCGTCATCCCGACCTTCAATCGGCGGGAAACCTTGGAAACCGTTTTGCCGCTTTTGGCCAAACAAACTTTGCCCACCGAACAATATGAATTGCTCTTGTGTGATTCCGGGTCCACTGACGGAACTCTGGAATTGGTCGATTCTCTTTGCATTCCCAATCTGCGTCATATTCGCCCCGCTGAAAATCGGGGTCGCAGCGGCGCTCGTAATGCCGGTATCCGTGAAGCTGTTGGCGAGTTTGTTTTATTTACCGATGCGGATATTCTGCCCTCTTTTAATCTGTTGGAGGAGCATCTGCGTTTGCATCGAAGCCGTCCGCATTCCGCCGTAGTCGGACTGGAAATTCAGGTAGACTCCGTCGCCGAATACGAACAAGTACGAGATAATCCTTACGACAAAGGCCGTCACATGCATGGGCGAACTGACAAGGAAATGTCCTGGCTGTTCTTTCTGACCGGCAATGCGTCTGCCCCGCGTCAGGCTTTGTTGGATGCGGGCCTGTTCGACGAAAACTTTACCGTGTACGGCCATGAAGATCTGGAACTCGGTTATCGGTTGCAGAAAGCAGGCTATCCAATTCTGTACAATGCTTCGGCGGTTAATTATCACTGGCACCCGGTTCCTTTCGAAGAACGCTGCGACAAAATGCGTCATTCGGGCGTGGCCACCCGCCGTTTCTACAATAAACATCAAGACCGGTCGATTCTGCTGCGGCTAGGTGTCAATCCCGCAACTTTGGGCTTGCATGCTCTGAGTCGAATCTGGCCCGGAGGGCAGGAAAAATTACGTTCAAAAACAATGCGGACCGGCTGGGGAAGAGAACTGACCTTGCAATATTTTTATCTGTGCGGCTATCGGGGCCTTGAACCGTGAGTCAGACGGTGGATTTTTCCCGCGTGAAAAATGTATTGATATTGCGAACGGATCACTTGGGTGATCTATTATTGTCGACTCCTTTGATTCGCGCCATGCGTACGGCCTTGCCCGGCCGTCGTTTTATATTGGTGGCTTCACCTGCCAACGCCGGAGCGTTGAATGGTTGGGATGCAATTGATGAAATTCACGTATTTGATCCCGCTTGGCCGTTAGCGAGAAAATGGGAATTTGTTCAGGATTTATGGAAAACTTCCTGGGATCTTTGTTTGACCCTTTCGCCGCGCACGCCATCGTATCTGTTGGGCTGGTTGTCCGGGGCGCCGGTTCGTTCAGGAATCGTTTACTCCCGACGGTTACTCGCCCGTTTTTTCAGTCCCCTTTTTCTGACGCATGCCGTTGTAATTAATGTAGATGAACGCCTGGCTGCAGGGACTCCCATACCTCATGAAGTGGAACAATTGGCGGAGATTACCAAAAAACTGGGTCTGCCGGAAAGAGCGCCCGGTCCTTTGGAATTTCCACTAAATTCGACTGAAATTACTTGGGCCGAGAATTGGCTTGTGGAAAACGGGCT
>CAZSRN010000172.1:0-5185 GCA_964609115.1 uncultured Veillonellaceae bacterium
TGGTGTATATTCCTATTTACCGCTTGCATGGCGTACCTTGCGCAAGATTGAGCAGATCGTGCGGGAAGAAATGGATGCCAAGGGAGGGCAGGAAATTGCCATGCCGATTGTGCAACCGGCGGAAATTTGGCAACAGACAGGTCGCTGGGATGTATACGGCGATGAGATGTTTCGGTTGAAAGACCGGCACCAGCGCGATTTTTGCCTGGGACCCACGCATGAAGAAATGGTGACTACATTGGTGAAATCTGATGTTCGCTCGTATCGCCAGCTGCCACTATTGGTTTATCAAATTCAAAACAAGTACCGGGATGAAATTCGTCCCCGGTTCGGCTTGATGCGCGGTCGTGAGTTTATTATGAAAGATTTGTATTCCTTTGACCGAGATACGGCTGGCTTGGATATCAGTTATAAAAAAATGTATGACGCATATACCCGAATTTTTACCCGTTGCGGTTTGACATTCCGCCCGGTTGAAGCAGATCCGGGCGCTATTGGCGGTAGTGGAACCCATGAATTTATGGTGCTGGCGGATTCCGGCGAGGCCGCAATTGCTTATTGCGAGAGCTGCGATTATGCTGCAAATGTGGAAAAAGCGGAACTGTTGCCAATCGCGGCAATTCCGGAACCTGTATTGCCCAGAGAAATGAAGTCAACTCCGGATCAACGGACAATTCAGGAAGTAGCGCAATTTCTGTCTCTACCGGCAGACCATTTGATTAAGTCCCTGGCCTATATGACCGAGAATGGGCCGGTGTTGGCACTTGTCAGAGGCGATCATGAGGTCAACGAAATTAAACTGATTAATCTTCTTGGTGTTCTTCAGTTGGATCTTGCCAGTGAAAAAGACATTCGAGATTCATTCCGCAGCGTGCCCGGCTATATTGGACCGGTGGGACTCACAGGAGTTCAGGTGCTTGCCGATGCCACTGTCATGAATATGGTAAATGCCGTTTGCGGGGCCAACACGGTAGATCAACATTTCATCAACGTTTCACCGTCACGTGATTTTCAGGTAGATAAAATTGCGGATTTGCGATTGATCAAAGAAACGGATCCTTGTCCTCGTTGTGGAGCTCCTGTCAAAACTGCCCGGGGAATCGAAGTGGGGCAAGTTTTCAAACTTCATACGAAATATTCCAAAGCACTGGAAGCCACCTATTTGGATGAAAATGGCCAGGAAAACTTGATGGTCATGGGCTGCTACGGGGTTGGCGTCAGCCGGACGATGGCGGCTGCAATTGAGCAGCATCACGATGATGACGGAATTATTTGGCCTTTGGCTATAGCGCCTTATCATCTTGTCATTGTTCCGATCAACATAAAAGATGAAGCGCAGATGACACTATGCAATCAATTGTATGAAGAACTAATGGCATCCGGTGTGGAAGTAGTGTTGGATGACCGAGACGAGCGTTCCGGCGTGAAGTTTAAAGATGCGGATCTGATTGGCTATCCTGTACGGATTACGGTTGGGCCCAAGGCCTTGAAGGAAAACGCCGTGGAAGTCAAGGTGCGCCGAACGAAAGAAAGCTTTCTTTTTCCACTGGGCGAGCACATTGAAAAAATTATTAATTTGCTGAAAGATCTTTGATTCCAACATTGAAGCAATTTCTGAATTTTGGGGTGTCTAAACTTTGACCTATTGTATTGCACCGGATGATAAAAATATTCTGAGTAAATTAACTCAGCAGCTGCCGTTGTCGGCAGCTGCTCAATTCGTGCTGCGTAAAAGCAGAGTTGAGACCCTTTCTGTAAATTCGCAGACTGGACACTGTAAAATGATTCTTTTGGTGCCTGAAGAATTGGGCGATGAGGATTTAACACAGGTAACAGGCTTCTTGCGTGAAGCCACATGCCTTTCTTCTTTGGAAATCGAGCAGCGGGTGCTGAGCACTCTATCAACGTTATATTCGCAAAAAGAACGGATTATCCGAGAATTTTCGCCCGCAACACCGCTGACCAGGCGGGCATTGCTTGCTGCTGACTGGAATTGGAACGGAGCTGCTCTTACGATCACGCTGCGCCGCATACTGGAAATGGAATTAATTCAGCGGGAAGAATTTGAAGTGAATTTTCTCGCATTTTTTCAGGAACGCTTTGGCATAACGATTGATTTGAAGGTTAGGGTGGAAGAAGAGGCTGCCTGTTATGAGGAGTTGGACTGTATGCTGCAGTCACTGCCTCAGGACACTGAGGCCGTCGACTCCTCGGACAAACCGAAGGAACGAAACGGAGATAAGGCGGTCATTGGCTCACTGGTAAAGGGAAAGATTATGGAAATCAAGGAGATCACGGAAGAACAACGCGGTATTGTTATTCAAGGCAAGGTTCAGGGATTGGAACTAAAAGAGCTGAAAAGTGGACGATGTCTATTGTCCTTTGATGTCGCGGATGCAACAAGCGCAATCAGCTGCAAGGCATATTTTGAAAATCTGGCGGAAGGCAACAAGAAAACTGAATCGCTGAAAAATGGTGTTACGGTTAAGGCAAAAGGGACGGCGATGTTTGATAAGTATGCCAGAGAGCTTGTGGTTCAAACGGACCATATCACGAAGACCGTCACAGAAACCTTAACAGATGACCGGGAACAGAAGCGAATAGAATTGCATGCCCATACGCAAATGAGTTCAATGGATTCTGTCGTATCGGTTGAATCCTTGATTCGAACGGCTGAACTGTACGGACATTCCGCCGTAGCGATCACCGATCACGGTGTAGTTCAGGCCTTCCCTTTTGCACAGGCGCTGGCGCGAAAAAGCAAAATTAAAGTCATCTATGGAATGGAAGGGTATCTTTTCGATGAGGATATCAGCCACAGCAACCATATTATCATTTTGGCCCGCAATACGATCGGTTTGCGCAACCTATACCGTTTGGTTTCGTTGTCGCATATCAAGTATTTTCATCGAACACCCCGCATTCCGCGTTCTGCTTTGATGGAATTTCGCGAAGGGTTAATTCTGGGTTCAGCCTGCGAAGCCGGCGAACTGTACAGGGCGATGCTCAATGGGGCTGCAATGGATGAATTGCTTCACATTGCCTCGTTCTATGACTATCTGGAGATTCAACCCTGTGGAAACAATCAATTCTTGGTGCGCAACGGACAAGTCTCCGGACTGAATGAACTTCAGGATTTGAACCGTAAACTGTGCGAAATTGGTCGATTGGCGGGAAAACCGGTAGCGGCGACTTGTGATGTCCATTTTTTACGTCCGGCTGATGAAGTTTTTCGCAGCATATTGATGAGCGGGCAGAAATATGATGATGCAGATTTACAGGCGCCTTTGTTTTTCCGGACCACGGAAGAAATGCTGTCGGAATTTGCCTATTTGGGCAAAGAACTGGCAGAAGAAGTGGTTGTGAATGTGCCGCGACAAATCGCAGACAGTATCGAAAAGCTGCAACCCGTTCCGGATGGACTTTATTCGCCGGATATCCCGGGCGCTGAAGATGATATCCGTAATATGTCGTATTCCCATGCCAGGGAATTGTATGGCGATCCATTGCCGGAGGTGGTGGCAGATCGCCTAAAAATGGAACTCAATTCAATCATCAACAATGGATTTGCTGTTCTGTATCTTATTGCACATAAATTAGTAAAGAAATCGACGGACGATGGATATTTGGTCGGTTCGCGAGGTTCCGTCGGATCTTCGTTTGTGGCTACAATGACGGGAATAACGGAAGTAAATCCTTTGCCGCCCCATTGGCGCTGTCCGCAATGCAAATTTAATGAATTTGCCGATGTAGGAGTCTATGGCGGCGGGTTTGATCTACCGGACAGGAACTGTCCGCAGTGCGGACACGAACTGGCAAAGGACGGTCATAATATTCCTTTTGCGGTTTTCCTGGGATTTGAAGGGGATAAGGTTCCCGATATCGACCTGAATTTTTCTGGGGATTATCAGGCGGTGGCCCATAAATATACGGAAGAACTTTTTGGCCGAGATAACGTGTTTAGAGCGGGAACAATCAGCACCATCGCGGATCGCACCGCCTACGGATATGTGCAGAACTATCTGGAGGAGCGCAAACTTCCCGGCACCAACGCCAATATTAATCGTTTGATACGGGGATGCGCCGGGGTGAAGAAGACAACTGGACAACATCCAGGTGGAATTATGGTTGTGCCCAGACAGATGGACGTACACCACTTTACTCCGATTCAACATCCGGCGGATGATCGGACGTCGGGGACGGTGACAACTCATTTTGATTACCATTCGATTAGCGACCGTCTGGTTAAGTTGGATATTCTGGGGCATGACGACCCGACCGTTATCCGGATGCTGGAGAGATTAACCGGGTTGGATGCGAAACTGGTACCTTTTGATGATCAAAAGACCATGAGCCTGTTTTACTCGACAGAGGCATTGGGACTGACAAGCGCTCAACTGAAAAGTTCAGTCGGAACGTTGGGAATTCCGGAATTCGGCACCCGCTTTGTCCGTCAGATGCTGGACGAAACCCGGCCTGCCCGTTTTAGCGAGTTGGTTCGGATCAGCGGATTTTCACATGGAACCGACGTATGGGTCAACAATGCTCAGGATTTGATTCGTGACAAAATTGCCACATTATCGGAAGCGATTTCTGCCCGTGACGATATTATGGTGACCTTGATCCAGAAAGGAGTAGCGCCCAAAACTTCCTTTGAAATCATGGAGAGCGTTCGTAAGGGAAAAGGCGTAAAACCCAATCAGATACAAGCCATGCAGGAAAAAAATGTGCCGGAATGGTTCATACAGTCCTGCCAAAAGATAAAATACATGTTTCCCAGGGCGCATGCGGTTGCCTATGTTATGATGGCATTTCGTATCGCATGGTTTAAAGTACACCAACCTCTAGCGTTTTATGCCGCGTATTTTACGATTAGAGCGGAAGAGTTTGATTCAATGGCGGCCACAAAGGGTGAGTCGGCAATCAATGCAGTTATCAGTGAACTGGACGGAAAAGGAAATGGCGCCAGCCATAAGGAAAAAGCATTACTGGCAGTGATGGAAACAGCTCGCGAGTTATTGTTACGAGGGTTTTCCTTTTTGCCGGTTGATCTCTATCATTCTGATGCGGCTGAATTTCTGGTATATGAGCGTGCCTTGCTGCCCCCCCTGTCTGCAATACCGGGACTGGGTGTTTCTGCGGCGGAGAGTATTGTTTCTGCAAGAAAAGAACGTCCGTTTTCTTC
>CAZSRN010000173.1:0-5181 GCA_964609115.1 uncultured Veillonellaceae bacterium
TTGTATACACATCCCCCACCGAAATCAAAAGTCACCATCAGTTGGGCGCTCGAATCACAGGCAACTGCGGCAGTCATATCCACTTGTGCAGCTGCTAGTCGTCCATCGCAATATGTATCATTTGTGATCTTCGTGGTTTCAATGGTTGACGCATGTTTGATTTTGAAGATATCGGATTTCTGCACCTGTCCATTGCCGGCCGTTGCTTCGATGTCCAGGCGGTAGTTGCCGCCGCCGGAAGACTTCTGTCCGAACTGGTCGAGGACCCGCAGACCGTCACGCATATAAACTTTCGTTGTCAGCTTGTCGGTCGACACAAGAGCCGCTGTGGAACCATCCAACAGGTTTTTGCCGTTGAACTGGGTTGATGAGGAAATGCGGTCGATTTCCGCGGTCAGCTGATCGATTTCCGACTGGATGTTCTGCCGGTCGGTGGAAGTGTAGGTATCGTTTGCGGCCTGAACGGCCAACTCACGCATACGTTGCAGGATGGAGTGGGTTTCACTGAGAGCGCCTTCAGCTGTCTGAATGAGTGAAATTCCATCTTGTGCATTGCGTTGAGCCTGATCCAGACCCCGGATCTGGCTGCGCATTTTCTCAGAAATGGCGAGTCCTGCGGCGTCATCGGCTGCGCGATTGATCCGCATGCCGGAAGATAGCTTCTCAAGAGACTTGGATACACCGGAGTTGTTGAGCATCAAACGGTTATAGGTATTCAAAGCCGAGATATTATGGTTGATAATCATGGCTATTTATCCTCCCTGATTCAATTTTTATTTTCCTATTTTATCTTGGTTTACCGGGGTTTATTTGAGTTTTTTCAGTCCATCCAGTTGCTTCATGTCGCCGGCAATAACAGCCGCCTTGTTTTCAGCAATGATGGCTTCGTAAATTTCTCCTCGATAGATTTTTATGTCACGCGGTGCGTCCACCGCGATCCGGACGCTGTCACCCTTGACTTCGACCACAGTCAGGGATACATTGTCGCCAATAAAGATCTTTTCGCCGGGCTTTCTTGTCAGAACCAGCATATTCTCAGCCCCCCCGCCCATTTTTTTCCGGGGCAGGCTTCATCTTGATGCCTTCGGGGAACAGAAGCTGCTGGACTGAGTAGTTTTTATTGTCGATGATGAGCTGTGCGCCGATGCGTGTTATCCAATTCACCACGATGGGCGCCAGCAGATTGACTGTCATCTGCTCCAGGGTGTCCCGCATGGTCGCTACTGTGTATACATGCGGAGCATTGTCTGCGGAGAAACCCCACTCGGCTGCAAGCTGGTCATCCAGTTCAAACATATAGTCGTTGTAAAACCGGTAAGGGTCCGCCAACAGGAATGTAAGATCCGGGTTGATGATGGATTGCATGATCGAGAACGGGCTGTCCTTTTCGTAGGGAAAAATCGCAAACTTTGTTTCACCGGAGAAGCCGGGCAGTCCGTCCGCGAAGGAGATGATACATTCCTCCGGGACTTCAATCTCCCCAAACCGGGTCGTTTTAATGTTCATCCGATCGCCTCCTGCTGAGAGTCAATCACAACGGCTTTTTTACTCTGCCGAGCCCGGACAGCGTCCCGTTTCCGCTCCAGGCTAATCCCCTCCGGGAAGAGCGGCTGACGTACCTCGAACGACGAATTCTGCAAGGTAACCTGAACCGCTGTCTTGTTTGCCCAGTTGACCAAAACCGGACCCAACAGATTGACGGTGGCGTCTTCGAGCTTGTCGTGGAGGGTCGTCAGCGTGTATACTGCGGGCGGGTTGTCTGTCGACAGTCCCAGGTCGGTCGCAAGATCGTCTTCCAGGTCGAAAACATATCCGTTGAAGAACCGGTACGGATCGACCATCAGAAACGTCAGGTTCGCCGTACTGACCGATTGCAGGATGTAGAACGGGCTGTTTACTTCGTAAGGGAACAAGGCAAATCTTTTGTGTCGGGGAAAACCGGCGAGGCTGGATACAAAGCGGATGATACATTCCGCCGGTACATTCAGTTCGCCAAACCGGGTTGTTTGAATCTTCATCGAGGGTCCCTCCTCACTTGACTATTGAAGTCAATCCTTTTCATTATTTTTTGGATTTTCAAATGTTTTTGACTCTAATATGGAACAGCTGTTTCTGCAAAAAGTGCGGGCGGCGCTCCCTGCAGATGCTGGAATTTCCGGAGTGGACGAAATCGGGGACCGAGGGCTGCGGCAACCTGCCGGATTACGTCATCCCAATCTCCGGGCCGGGTCTGACGGAACAATCTCATGGTTGGATACCATGGACTGTCTTCCCTCTGGTGAAGCCATCGCCAGCTTGCCTCGAAAGGCAGCAGCGTCCACACGGGACGTCCGATGGCGGCGGCAAGGTGCGCCTGCGGTGAATCGACCGCGATGACGAGATCCATATTGGCGGCCAGCGCCGCTACATCGGAGTAGTCACGCAACCCTGCGGTGCAGTCGACGATGGGCAGGCATTCATGGGTCATATCGACGGAAGCGCCGGTTTCCAGCTGCAAACTGTACCAAGAGATTCCGGGAATTCCCATCAACGGTTCCATACTTGCCAACCGGGTAGAACGGGCCGCGGCTGCAGACGTTTCCTTTTCCGTTACAGACCATGCCAGGCCGATGCGGAAAGTTTTCCATTGAATCCGGCGGACCCATGAATGAGTCAGGAACGGATCGGCAAAGAGGTAAGGAGTGTGTTTCGGCACTGTCTGCATCGTAGTCCCGAACAAAGCCGGCAGACTGGTGATCGAAGCGGTCAAATCCGCTTTGGCCGTCTTGATGTTGGCCGGGCTCGCTTCAATGATCTCGTCCACATGTTGCAGGGTGGCAAAAAGTCTCATTAAGGGCCGGGGAAGAGCCAATATGAGTGTGCCACCCCTGGCTTTGACCTGTGGCAGATATCTGGAGAATTGTAAAATGTCTTCCATATAATTCTCGGTGTGAACCAAGAGTCTGCCATTGAAAGGCTCCCCTTGCCAGCGGGGAATTTCCGAATACATTCCGTATACGTTCCGGAAAGATTTCATCTGAAAACGCGATTCCGACTCCGCAAACCCTTCTTCAAGGTGACCGATTTGCAGCAAAGTCTGCCAACGGTGACGCCGGATGGATTCATTGGCCGGATCCAGCAAATTCGCACGGTCGAGATGACCAACCGCTTCCTGCACCAACCCCTGCCGGGACAACAGTTCTCCCATGTGCAGATGGATCAGCGGATTGCGGGGATCATACATAAGAGCCTTTTGGTAGTGGGCCGCAGCATCGCCGAGCAATCCCTGTTCCTGCATGGCGGACCCAATGGAAGCATAAATTTCGGGATCGTCGGATTTGTAACGGATCGCCAGTTCAAACATCCGTCGGGCTTCAGACACTTGTCCTTTTTCATGATGCAGCAGCCCAAGATTGAAGTAAGCATATCCATCATGCCGCCGAATTTCCACCAATCGCCGCAACAGCGCCATCGCGCTCTCGATGTCTCCCTGTGCTTTACGAACCTGCCAAAAAATTTCATAAGCTTCAGCAAACTGGGGATCGATGGAGACGGCGCGTGACAGAAGAACAGAAGCTTGATCCAGATTGCGGGTCTGCCAGGCGATCTCACCCAGATGCAGAAGCGCCGGAGTATGTCTGGGCTGCGCTGCCAGCACCTGTCCATACAGGGTGACTGCTTCGCCGATCTCTCCGTTCTGATGATGCCGCCGGGCCTGCTGATATACCAAGCTCGTGCGGATTTTCGGCTCCATCCGTTTGTTCATCGTATCCCTCATCCTTGCATTTGCATAAAAAATAGCCTTTAATCCCTTGAATGACAAGCGAAATACAAATTAGGTATTCGCTCCATCCTTGGAACTAAAGGCCTTCCCTGTCTTGCCTTTTATATCGGAATAAATTTGGAAAGACTTAAATCTTTTTTAAAGTTTTTTCTAAGATTTACATCAGATCTTAATATCGAACCTCCCTGGTTCGAAATTACCCGGCTGACGGTTCATGTCATAGCGGATATCCGGCCGTTCGATACTGACCAGATCGACCACCGCCGGTTCCGGCTGAGCCGCAGCCACCATCAGCGCAGCCACGGTTGCCTGGCGATTCGCGACGGCGTCGCCATCCGACGCAATGCGTCCAATCGTGGCCAGCGCCGTCTGGCGCCCGCGTTGGGCAGCATCCCGGGTCAGATCGGGAATGGTTTTGATGTTGTAGGATGCCCGGCTGGGATACTGGTCGATCGACAACTCTCCCTTGAGTTTCGGCAAGTCCAGACGAGCGTGGGTAAGCTGGATTTGTATCGACGGGATTCCTTTCACGCCGGTACCTCCATTATATTATTTTTTCTATGATTTTCCTTTTGATTTGGCCTCTTGCCAAATCATTTCATTATCTGAGGAAGTCCAGCAGCGACGTCGGCATGATACGGGAACCGAAAGACAACGCCGCTTTATAGGTATTTTCGGCTAATTTCATATCAATGATTGCTTTGGCCATATCGATGTCTTCATTGGTAGACATGACGGATGTCAGGTTTGTATTGCTGTTTTCGAGCATTTTGCCGGTCATCTCAAACATGGAAGCTTGAGTGCCGACTTCTACCACTGCCGATAGAATTTGATCATGTACGGCGTCCAAATCCCCCAACCCCTTGTCGGAAAGCCAATCAAGGTCCGGCCCTGCCGTGGTGCTTGCCTCCGTGTGTTCAACGTCTCTAGCCATATGAAAAGTATAAGCGTCTTTGGCTTTGTTGTTGGTGCTGGGATCAATATTTACTTCCACGCCGGATGTCAGCGTATAGCGCGGCGGCAGACGGAAGGAATAGGTTGATGGCGATGGCGATGTCCCGAGAGCGGTTAAAGTGTTGGCGGTAATGTTCGCCGTTACGCCATCCGGCAGGGCAAAATCTTTTACGCCCGGATTTGCGTCCTTCATGGACCATACCGGCGTTGACGGCGTGATAGTTCCATTCACATCCGGAGCTGCCGCAACCGTATAGCTGACAAGAGCCGGATCGCCCACCGCCAAACTTGCCGCCGGCAGCGGCGGTGGCGTCGTTGTGTAGGTATTGCCCGATGCATTGGCAGCAGCTGTAGCCACCGTCACTGAAAATCCGGTATAATCCGGCGTACCGTTTGCCCCCAGAGAAAACACCGTCGGTCCCTGGCTGTCTTGCGCAGTCGCTGACTTCCAGGTTGTTCCGGAG
>CAZSRN010000174.1:0-5160 GCA_964609115.1 uncultured Veillonellaceae bacterium
AACGATCCGCAGGGTTCTTGGCCATGGCTTTTTCAATCGAAAGAGCTAAGGATTGAGGTGTTGCGGGAGCAACCTCCGATATCGGCCGCGGCTGTTCCTGCAAATGTTTCATGGCTATCGAAATCGCCGATGATCCATCAAAAGGAGGAGCGCCTGAAAGCATTTCATACAGGACCACACCCAACGAATAAATGTCCGATTTGGCATCTACACCATAACCCCGCGCTTGTTCAGGCGAAAGATAGTGAACGGAACCCAATACACCCGCGACCTGTGTCGTCGTCTGAGACGAAACGGCTCTGGCAATCCCAAAATCAGTAACCTTGGCCACGCCGTCGGTACTCATCAAAATATTATGGGGCTTGATATCACAATGAACAATATTGTTGGCATGAGCGTGTTTCAATGCTGCGGCCACTTGCGCAGCAATTTCGGCAGCTGCCAGCGGAGTCAATGCACCCCGTTTTATCAAATCCTTTAATGTTTCGCCGGCCACATATTCCATAACAATATAATGGGTGTCTGCTTCGCGGCCAACATCAAAAATGCTTACAATATTGGGGTGGGAAAGTCGAGCCGCCGCTCGTGCTTCTTGTCGAAACCGGGTGATAAAATCTTCATCGCCGGTAAACTGTGACCGCAATATTTTGACGGCTACACGGCGGGTCAGTAAAACGTCTTCCGCCAAATAGACTTCCGCCATCCCGCCACCGCCTATACGCTCCAGCAATCGGTAGCGGTCGTCAAGCAATGTTTCGGGGTTCATCTGCCCCCTCCTTTTTCATTTCTCTGACGCAATTGACCACAAGCCGCATCAATATCCGTGCCCATTTCTCTTCGAACAGTCACGGTAATCCGTCGTACCTTTAACATTTCCTCGAATCGTTGAATTCGTTCTGGAGTTGAACGTTCCAGACCGCTCTCGGGCACTGGATTTAGCGGAATCAAATTAACCGCCGCCAATTTTCCACGCAACAAATTCGCCAACTCTTTTGCATGTTCAGGGCTATCATTGACGCCATTAATCATCGTATATTCAAATGTGACACGTCGCTTCGTAGTGAGCGCGTATTCATTGGCAGCGGCCATAAGCTCCGGCAAAGAATATCGTCGACTAATCGGCATGATGCGGGAACGAATTTCATCATTGGGCGCGTGCAAAGAAATAGACAAGGTAACGGGCAGTCCTTGTTCCTGCAAGCGACGGATGCCCGGAACAAGCCCGCAGGTAGAAATAGTGAAGGAGCGATATCCCATGTCCAATACATAGGGTTCATGGCAAAGGCGCATAAATCGCAAGACCTCATCCAGATTTGCCATCGGTTCACCGCCGCCCATGACGACAACCGAAGAAACCCTCTGCCCTTCCCCTAATGCGCGCTGTGCATGCTGAATCTGCGCCAAAATTTCTCCACCGGAAAGATTTCGTTCCAGTCCTTTTAATGTGGAAGCGCAAAATTTACAGCCCATGCCGCAACCGACTTGGCTTGAAACGCACACACTGTTGCCATAGGGTTGACGCATCAGAACCGTTTCAATTGCTGCACCATCCGGATAACGCAACAAAAATTTTGTTGTTTTGCCATCGGCTGAATGTCGCACGGCCTGTTCCTCGGGAAAATCAATCCCGCAATATCCAAGCAGCAAAGACCGCAACGCAGCGGGCAAATTGGTCATTTGCGCAAAATCGCCGACGCCTCGCTTATACATCCAGTCCGCCACTTGGGAAGCACGATATTTTTCAATGCCTAACTTTTCAAATTCATAAGCGATTTCATCTACAAACAGTCCGTATATGTTTATTTTCATTTATTATGACACACCTTCCGCTTTACGCGACATTCGAGCAATAAAAAAACCGTCGGTTTCTTCCCGTTGGGGCCATAAGGTTATCAAGGATTCAGGGCGGGTCTTCGGTAAATAGCTTCCAGTTCTGTCCAGGGAAAAATCCGGGTGCGTCGCCAAAAATGTATTCACGATCGCATCATTTTCCGCTTCTTCCAGCGTACAAGTGCTGTAAACCAGCACTCCGCCCGGCTTAACACATTGGGCGGCGCTATTCAGTATCTTTGTCTGCAGTTCAGGCAATTCTTTTAGCGAAGCTTCCTTGCGCCATCGGGCATCCGGTCTTCTTCGCAGCACACCCAGTCCCGAACACGGGGCATCCACCAATACCCTGTCCGCTTGCTGGGAATAAAACAAATGCAGTCGAGTCGCATCCAACGGTTTCGCCTCAATGATCGTCAATCCCAAGCGCTGTTGGTTATCTTCAATAAGAGCCATCTTGTGCGGATGAATATCGACAGCCAGCACACGACCGCGATTTTGCATTAATGTCGCCAAGTGTGTGCTCTTCCCTCCCGGAGCGGCGCACGCATCAATCACAAATTCTTCGGGTTGGGGAGCCATAACATGTCCTACCAGCATTGAACTTTCATCTTGCGCCTGGCATAGTCCCTCACGCAAAAATTTCAGCGGTTCGTCTCCCATTTTGTGACATAGAATTCCTTCCGGCGCGACGGCGGATGCTTCCACTTCCGCCCCTGCCTCTGTCAGTTTCTGCATCAGTTCTGTCCGAGTAGTCCGCAACGTGTTGGTTCGCAGGGTCAACGGCGGATTTGCATTGTTAAAGCGGCAAAGCGCCTGCGTTTCCTCCAGTCCCAATTTATCCAGCCAACGTCGAACCAGCCACTCGGGATGACATTCCCGCAGGGCAATATGTCGAGCCGGATCTTTGGACAGGTTCGGATAGCGAACCTTTTCCGGTTCCCTTACGGCGGAACGCAATACGGCATTCACAAAACCACTGACACCCGGATGGGCAAAAGTCTTGGCTAAATTGACCGATTCATTGACTGCCGCAGAAGACGGAATTTTATCCAGAAAATAAATCTGATAGATACCCAATCGAAGAATATTGATCACCAAAAGCTCTGTCTGGGACAACGGTTTTTTTATATAGTGCCCCAGAATCCAGTCAAGCGTTTCATAAGACTTTATCGTTCCGTAGACTATTTCTGTGGCCAGGCGTCGATCCAACGGCGACAGCCTGGATTCATTCAGCCGTTTTGAAAGGGCAATGTTCGCATAAGCCCCTTTTTCAAAAACATCCTGAAGTACAAATAACGCAAGGGACCGAGCTGTCTGCACCGTCTTGGGGTTCATGACACCTTCTCTTCCCGCAGTTCGACCATCGCCTGCAACAACGTTTCAACCTGTTCCATGTCGACACGCGTATTAAAACAAGGTCCAAAGGGACGCTGGTTCAATACTCCAACAACCGGCAACGGAAATGTATCCTGAATTCCGCTGGTAAGATCTCTTTCGCAGGCAATCGCCAACACGGCTTGCGGACGCAAAGATTTCAGTACGTTTCGCGCCAGTGTGCCACCGGTTACGATGGCCAAGTGCACGCCATATTTTTCCGTCAACCGAAGCAGCGCATCAACCTGACACTGTCCGCAGCGTTTGCAATTGTTAACATTTCGGGTAATTTTATGCGGGCAGGTATCTTTCTGAATACAGTGCGGCGTCAGAATGAGCAATCGTTCCGGTTTTACGCGGATCATTTTTTGCCGCACAAGATGATTGCTGACTTCAATAAAAGAACGTTCTACCGTTTCCTTTTCAATATCCAGGACCTTGCCGATGCGAATGGCCATGGGGAAAAGCAGATTAATAACAGACCATGCTTGTCCAAGAAAAAACCTGGGAGTATGAACACCCATGATGGCCAGAACAATTCCTGCAATGCCGCCGATAGCAACAACAGCTACGGTGCAAATCAAAACCCCAAGAATGATCGGCAAATAACGACTGATATCAGCTAAACCGGGGATACTGACCATCCATAATCCCAGCGTCGAAAAAACGGTCAGCAAAAGGCTGATAAGAATCAGCGCCAAAAACAGTCTTTTCTTGGGGCGGGCAGTAATTTCCAGATGCATTTTTATCTCCTATTCCAAAACCGTACCGGGTGTCATGCAATAACCACAGGCGCAGTCTCTGGCTCCCATGCGTCGTTTGCATTCCGGCTGAACTTCCAATAATTCAATCATATCATGACCCGTTTCAACCACCAGTCCTTCGGCGGTAACTGCATGGATGCGACCGGGAACCAATATCCCTGCGGCCGGTTTTATTTTTGTTTTCCACACTTTCAAGGTTAAATTGTCGCATCGGCAATAAGCCCCTGGCCAAGGATTCAGTCCCCGTACCAAATTGTGGATTTGCAAAGCTGATTTTTGCCAGTCGATTCGCTCCAGCTCCCGGTCCAGCATCGGCGCATAAGTTGCCTGTAAAGAATCTTGAGGAATGGGAAGCAGCGTATGAGAAAAAAGTTGTTCCAATGTTTTAACGAGTAACGAGGCTCCTTTCTCGCTCAAAACATCATGCAGTTCTCCCATCGTCATATCCGGCGCAATGTCTACAGCATCCACAAGCAAAATATCACCGGTATCCATCCCCAGGTCCATCTGCATCGTTGTGATGCCGGTCTGTGATTCGCCATTGATGATCACACGGTGAATCGGCGCGGCGCCGCGATAGGCAGGCAGCAGGGACGCATGAACATTGATGCAGCCAAGGCGCGGAAGCGCAAGAATTGTTTGCGGCAGGATCTGTCCAAAAGCAACCACTACCGCAATATCCGGAGCCCACTCCTGCATTTGCGCTAAAAAGGCGGGATCTTTCACCCGCTCCACAGTTACAACCTGCAATCCCAAGGCAATTGCAGCTTCCTTCACCGGTGAAGGACACATTTTTCGACCGCGACCTTTCGGCCGGTCCGGTTGACTGACAACGCCGCACACGTCATACCCTGCATCCACAATGGCCCGCAAACAGGGAACGGCAAAATCCGGCGTTCCCATAAAAACAATCCTCTGTTTCGTCATTCCTTGCGCTCCCTGAAAACCGACTGAGCGCGTTCCACAAACAGCACTCCATCGAGATGATCAATTTCATGCTGCAAAGCTCTTGCCAACATGTCCGTTCCTTTAATGGCAACAGGCTTTCCATGACGGTCCATTCCCTGAACCGTTACGCAAGTAAATCGCTCCACTTCGCCCCACATACCGGGGAAGCTCAGACACCCTTCCGTAGAAGTCTCGCTGCCTTCCGAGGCAACGATTTCAGGATTGATGAGTTCAATAAGACCGT